>JADGHD010000256.1 GCA_019689615.1 Frankia sp.
GCCGCCGGCGGGCGCTGGCGCTCGCCGGGACGGCAGGGCTGGCCGCCGGTGTCCTCGTGGCCGGGGTGGGCGCGCGGGACCGGGCGTCCGGGGCGCTCGCGCAGCTCGCCGAGCGGTCCGCCCGGGTCAGCGCCGAGCTCGTGGTCCGCGACGACCCGCGGCCCAGCCGCGGCGGGGGATACGTGGTGCAGGCACGGGTGAGCCGGCTGTCGGCCAGCCGGGTGCCCGGGACCGTGGGGGCCGTCGATCTGCGGCTGTCGGTGCCGGTGCTGGTCATCGCGCTCGACGGGGCGGGCTGGGCCGACCTGCTGCCCAGCAGCCGGATCGCGGTCGACGGGGCGCTGCGGCCGCCGCAGGCCGCTGACACCGTCGGGGCCGTCCTGCTGGTGCGCGGCCCGCCGCGGCTGGTCGCCGGGCCGGTCTGGTACCAGCGGCTGGCCGGCGTGCTGCGGGCCGAGCTGCGGGAGTCGGCGTCGGTGCTGCCCGAGCCGGCCAGCGGGCTGCTGCCGGCGCTGGTGGTCGGCGACACCAGCCGGCTCGACCCGCGGCTGAAGGACGACTTCCGCGCCGCCGGGATGACCCATCTCACCGCCGTGAGCGGGGGCAACGTCGCGATCGTGACCGCGGCGGTGGTGGCGGTGCTGGGCAGCACCCGCGCTGGGGTCCGCTCGCGGGCGCTGTGGGTCGCCGGGATGGTCATCGTGTTCACCGTGGTCGCCCGGCCGTCGGCAAGCGTGCTGCGGGCCGGGGCGATGGCGCTGCTGGCCGCCTTCGCCGCCGGTGCCGGCCGGCCGAGCTCCGCGGTCCCGGCGCTGGCGGCCGCCACCGGGGCGCTCGTGCTCGTCCAGCCGGACCTGGCGCTGTCCGCGGGGTTCGCGCTGTCGGTGCTGGCCACCGCGGGGATAGTGGTGCTCGCGCCGCGGTGGCGGGAGACGCTGGCCCGCTGGCTGCCTGGATGGCTCGCCGACGGGGTCGCGGTCGCGGCGGCGGCGCAGCTCGCCTGCACGCCGGTGCTCGCCTGGCTGGGTGGCTCGGTGAGCCTGGTCGCCGTCCCGGCGAACGTGCTCGCGGCGGTCGCGGTCGCTCCGGTCACCGTGCTCGGGGTGGTGGCGCTGGCCGCTGGCCCGGTGTGCGCGCCGCTGGGCACGGCCGCCGCCTACCTCGCCGGGTGGCCGTGCCGCTGGCTGATCCTGGTCGCCCGGACGGCCGCCGACGTGCCCGGCGGGACGCTGGGCTGGCCGGGCGGGCCGCTGGGGGCACTCGCCGCGCTGGCGGCGCTGCCGGCGGCGGTGGCCCTGCTGCGCACCCGCCGCGGCCGGCGGGTGGCTGCCGCCGTGCTCGCCGGGCTGCTGGTGGCCCGGGTGCTGCTCGTCCCGCGGCTGGCCGGGTGGCCGCCGCCGGGCTGGCGGGTCGTCGCCTGCTCCGTCGGCCAGGGTGACGCGCTGGTCCTGACCGTGGGAGCGGGCGCAGCCGTGCTGGTGGACGCCGGGCCGGACGAGGCGGCGCTCGCGCGCTGCCTGGACGACCTTGGTGTCCGCCGGGTGCCGCTGGTGCTGCTCAGCCACCTGCACGCCGACCACGTCGAGGGGCTTGCTGCCGTGCTCGGCCGGCTCCCGGTGGGCGAGGTCCTGGTCGGCCCGCTGCGCGAGCCGGCGGCGGCGTGGGCGCAGGTCAGCGCGTTGGCGCGGGCGGCCGGGGTGCTGGTGACGACGGTGGGCGCGGGCGCCACGCGGGCCGTCGGCGACGTCTCGCTCGAGCTGGTGGGACCGCTGCGGCTGCTGCGCGGCACGGACAGCGACGCGAACAACAACAGCCTGGTCGCCCTGGCCCGCACGGGCGGGCTGACGGTCCTGCTGACCGGGGACGCCGAGCGGCCGCAGCAGTCCCAGCTGCTGCGGGAGGGCGTGCTGGCCGGCGCCCGGATCGACGTGCTGAAGGTGGCCCACCACGGTGCGGCCGAGCAGGAGCCAGGGATGCTGGCTGGCTCCGGCGCCGAGGTCGCGTTGATCTGCGTCGGGGAGGGCAACGACTACGGCCACCCCGCCCCGGCCACCCTGGCCGCGCTCGCCGCCGCCGGCATCCCGGTCGCCAGGACCGACATCCACGGGGACGCCGCCGTCGTCGCCAACCCCGGCGGTGGCGCCCGGCTGGTCGTGCGCGGCGGCCCGCGGTGAGCCGCCCCCGCGGCCCGCCGCGGCTGGCCGTCGAACCGGGCGCTGCCGGCGGCCGACGCGCCGGATGCCCGTGTTGCCGGACCGGCCTGTCGGGCCGGTTGTGGGATGCTCGGACCCGTGCCGCCCTCGCCACCGCCGCCGCTCGTGCTCGTCCAGGGAGACGAGGAGCTGCTGGTCGACCGCGCCGTGCGGGAGGTGGTCGCCGCCGCCCGCGCCGTCGACCCGGACGTGGAGGTCGTCGACCGGGCGGAGCTCACCGACGCCGACGTGATCGACCTCGGTGCGGCGACCATGTTCGGCGGGCTGCGCCTGGTCGTCGTCCGGGCCGCCCAGGACCTGGGCGACGAGCTGCGCGACGCCCTGCTGGCCTACATCGCCCGGCCGATGGACGACGTCGTGCTGGTCGTCGTGCACAACGGCGGCGCCCGCAACCGCAGACTGGCGGACGCGATGAAGGCCGCCGGGGCACGGGTCGTCTCCGTTCCGAGGATCACCCGGCCGCGGGACCGGCACGACTTCGTCGTCGCCGAGGTGCGCCGGGCGGGCGGGCGGATCTCCGACGCCGCGGTCGCCGTGCTGCTGGAGGCGGTCGGCAGCGACCTGCGCGAGATCGCCTCCGTGTGCGAGCAGATCGTCGCGGACACCGACGGCCCGATCGACGAGGAGACCGTCCACCGCTACCACCGGGGCCGGGCCGAGGCGAGCGGCTTCGCGGTGGCCGACGCCGCGATCGCCGGCGACCTGCCGGCCGCGCTCACCCTGCTGCGCCAGGCGCTGGCGACCGGCACCGCCGCCGTCCTGGTCACCAGCGCGATCACGAACGGGCTGCGCGACCTGGCCCGGGTCGCCGGCGCGGGCGGCGGGTCCCGCTACGAGCTCGCCCGCGCGCTCGGCATGCCGGACTGGAAGGTCGAGCGCGCCCAGCGGGCCGCGCGCGCCTGGTCCGACGAGGGCCTCGCCCGGGCGCTGCGGGCAGCGGCCGCAGCCGACGCCGGCGTCAAGGGCGCCGCAGCCAACCCGGAGTACGCCCTGGAGACGCTGGTGCGCACGGTGGTCGCGGCGCGCGGCCGGCCGGGCCGGGTCGCCGCGGGGGCCGGCTCCCGGTGACCGGACGCCACGAGGCCGGCCGGCACGAGGCCGCCCGCCGGCCCCCTGCCCCGGCCGGCGAGCCGGAGCTGCCGGAGGACGAGGAGCCATCCGGCTTCGGCCTGCGGGTGCTGCCCGCCGGCTGGATGCGCGGCCTGCTGTTCACGGTGACCGCGGTGCTCACCGTCGTGATCGCGCTGTCCGAGCTGACCAGCGCCTGGGTGCTGCTGGCGCTTCCGCTCGCCGTCGTCATCGCGGTCGCCTACCTGGAGGCGCTCGACCGGATCACCCGGCCCTGACCGCCCCCGGCCAGGAATGTCGGACCCGCGGCGCACGATAGCGGCGAGCCCAGCAGGACCACCGGGAGGGAACTCGCCGCATGCGCCAGAGCCGCACACCACACCGCCGCACGCCATGAGCGACGTGACCATCGGCCCCGACGGCGCCCCGCGCTGCGCCTGGGTCGCCGCCGCCCCGGAGTTCCTGCGCTACCACGACACCGAGTGGGGCTTCCCGGTCGGCGACGACCGGCGGCTGTTCGAGAAGATCAGCCTGGAGGGGTTCCAGTCCGGGCTGAGCTGGCGCACGATCCTGGCGAAACGGGAGAACTTCCGGGCCGCCTTCCACCAGTTCGACGTCGACCGGATCGCCGAGTTCACCGAGCGCGACGTCGAGCGGCTGCTCGCCGACCCGGGCATCATCCGCCACCGCGGCAAGATCGAGGCCGTCGTCAACAACGCCCGCCGGGCCCAGGAGCTGATCCACCGGGAGGGCTCGCTCGCCGCCTTCCTGTGGGGCTACGAGCGGGCCGGCGACCCGCCCGTCCCGTCGGCGCCGGTCTCGACCTCACCGGAGTCCGTCGCCCTGTCCAGGGACCTGAAAAAGCTCGGCTGGAAGTTCGTCGGGCCGACCACCGTGTACGCGTTCATGCAGGCGATGGGCCTGGTCAACGACCACACCGCCGAGTGCGTCTGGCGCGGCGAGGTGGAGCGGGCCCGCGCCGCCTTCGTCCGGCCCGGCCGGCTCGGCGCCGCCGCGGTGGGCTGACGCCCCACCAGCCGGCCCGCGGAGCGCGCACCCGCCGGGCCGCCGCGGTGGGCTGACGCCTCGCCGGCTGGCCCGCGGGGCGCGCACCCCGGCGGGTCAGCCCGAGCGCCGCGAGCCGGCCGGCGGTCGGCCACGGCGTCGCGGAACGGTCGGCGGGTCAGCCTCGCGGGCCAGCCGGAAGCAGCGGTCAGCTCGAGCGGCCGCCCTTGCCCGCGGTGTCGCTGGTGAGGGCGGCGATGAAGGCCTCCTGCGGGACCTCGACCCGCCCGATGGTCTTCATCCGCTTCTTGCCTTCCTTCTGCTTCTCCAGCAGCTTGCGCTTACGGGTGATGTCGCCGCCGTAGCACTTGGCCAGAACGTCCTTGCGGATCGCGCGGATGTTCTCCCGGGCGATGATCCGGCTGCCGATCGCGGCCTGGATCGGGACCTCGAACTGCTGCCGCGGGATGAGCTCGCGCAGCTTGCTGGTCATCGCGACGCCGTAGCCGTACGCCTTGTCCTTGTGCACGATCGCCGAGAAGGCGTCGACGGCCTCGCCCTGCAGCAGGATGTCCACCTTCACCAGGTCGGCGACCGCCTCACCGGCCGGCTCGTAGTCGAGGCTGGCGTAGCCGCGCGTCCGCGACTTCAGCGAGTCGAAGAAGTCGAAGATGATCTCAGCGAGCGGCATCGTGTACTTCAGCTCGACCCGGTCGGTCGACAGGTAGTCCATCCCCTTGAGCACGCCGCGCCGGGACTGGCAGAGCTCCATCACCGCGCCGACGAAGTCCGTCGGCAGCAGGATCATCGCGTTGACGATCGGCTCGTACACCTCGCGGATCTTGCCGCTGGGCCAGTCGCTCGGGTTGGTGACGGTGTGCTCGGTGCCGTCCTCCATCACCACCCGGTAGACGACGTTCGGCGCGGTCGAGATCAGCGTCAGCCCGAACTCGCGCTCCAGCCGCTCCCGGACGATCTCCAGGTGCAGCAGGCCGAGGAACCCGCAGCGGAACCCGAAGCCGAGCGCCGCCGAGGTCTCCGGCTCGTAGGTCAGCGCCGCGTCGTTGAGCCGCAGCTTGTCCAGCGCCTCGCGCAGGTCCGGGTACTCGCTGCCGTCGATCGGGTAGAGGCCGGAGTAGACCATCGGCAGCGGGTCGCGGTAGCCGCCGAGCATCTCGGCCGCCGGCCGGGTCGCGGAGGTCATCGTGTCGCCGACCCGGGCCTGGCGGACGTCCTTCACCCCGGGGATGACGTAGCCGACCTCGCCGGCCGACAGCACCCCGGTCGCCTTCGGCTCCGGCGAGATGACCCCGACCTCCAGCGTCTCGTGGCTGGCGCCGGTGGACATCATCAGGCAGCGGTCCCGCGTGGTCAGCGACCCGTCGACCATCCGGACGTAGGTGATCACGCCGCGGTAGACGTCGTAGACGCTGTCGAAGATCAGCGCGCGGGCCGGGGCGTTCGGGTCGCCGGACGGGGGCGGCACCCGCCGGACGATCTCGTTGAGCAGCTCGGGGACGCCGACGCCGGTCTTGCCGGAGACCCGCAGCACCTCCTCCGGCTCGCAGCCGATCAGCTGGGCCAGCTCCTCGGCGTACTTCTCGGGCTGCGCCGCCGGCAGGTCGATCTTGTTGAGCACCGGGATGATGGCGAGGTCGTTCTCCATCGCCAGGTACAGGTTCGCCAGCGTCTGCGCCTCGATGCCCTGCGCCGCGTCGACCAGCAGCACCGCGCCCTCGCACGCGGCGAGCGACCGGCTCACCTCGTAGGTGAAGTCGACGTGCCCCGGGGTGTCGATCAGGTGCAGGACGTAGGCCCTGCCGTCGTCCGCCGTCCACGGCAGCCGCACGTTCTGCGCCTTGATCGTGATGCCGCGCTCGCGCTCGATGTCCATCCGGTCGAGGTACTGGGCGCGCATGTTGCGTGCCTCGACGACACCGGTCACGTCGAGCATGCGGTCGGCAAGAGTCGACTTGCCGTGGTCGATGTGCGCGATGATGCAGAAGTTGCGGATCAGCGCCTGGTCGACACCGGGCGCGTCAAGCGGGGCTGCGGTCACGCGGGCGGGTCTCGATTCTCGTAGGTCGCACCGGTCCGCGGGCGGCGGGCTCTCGCCACCAGGCGCGCCCACCCCGCCCGTCGGCCGGCGCCGGACAGTGTCTGGCCCGGCATTGGCGGGCCGGTCTCCATCGTGCCAGGATCCCGTGCCAGCCGGATCGGACACCGCCCCGCGTGCCCCCGCGGACGGCCCTGGCCGGGCCCGCGGGTGGGTTCCGGCCGGCGGCGTCGCCCGGTCCCGCTCGCTGGCGCGACGAGCGAACATCCTGGTGCATGCGGTGTTGTAAGGTGGACCGCGCCGCATCGGGTGCGCGCCACCTGGCGGGACGTCCGTCGGCGGACCGGCTGTAGCAGCAGGGATCCTGCAGCAGACGATCTTCGACAGGGAGGCGCTGGCCCCGGGCTGGCGCGGCACGTCCCGCGAGACGTGGACCGCCCGGCGCAGCGGCACCCAGACCGACCTGTACCGACTCGACGACGAGGTTCCTCCGCGTGGCCAACATCAAGTCGCAGATCAAGCGCATTCGCACGAACGAGCAGCGCCGGCTGCGCAACAAGGCCGTGAAGTCCGAGCTCAAGACGCTCGTGCGTCGTTTCCGCGAGGCCGCGGACGCCGGGGACGTCGATGCCGCGACCGCCTCGATGCGGGTCGCCGCGCGCAAGCTCGACAAGGCGGTCAGCAAGGGCGTCATTCACGCCAACCAGGCGGCCAACCGCAAGTCCGCGATGGCCCGCCGGCACGCCGCGCTGATCAACTCCTGATCGCACTCCGCGCGCCAACCCGGCAACGCCCGGCGCGCGGCC
>JADGHD010000257.1 GCA_019689615.1 Frankia sp.
GATGAACACGGCGTTGAACGCTTCGCGGACGGCGGCCAGCGGGTGCGAGCGGGGCACCATCGCCGGGTGCACCCGCACGCTCACCCCGGGGCGCTCGGTCGACCGCTCGGCGATGGCCAGCGCCTTGACCGTGCAGCCCATCGCGCGGGCGCTGGCGATGTCGGCCGCGGTGACCGAGCCGATCCCCTCCCGGTAGACGTCGTCGAGCGTCACCCGGGTGTGGAAGGCCAGCTGGGCGAGGATCGCGGCCTTGGCGGCGGCGTCGTAGCCGTCGATGTCGGCGGTCGGGTCGGCCTCGGCGTAACCCAGCGCGGTGGCCTCGTCGAGCGCCTCGGCGAACGACGCGCCGGTCTCGTCCATCCGGGTGAGGATGTAGTTGGTGGTGCCGTTGACGATGCCGATCACCCGGCGCACCCGGTCACCGGCCAGGCTCTCGCGCAGCGGGCGCAGCAGCGGGATCGCGCCGCCGACGGCCGCCTCGTAGTACAGGTCGACGTCCGCGGCGGCGGCCGCGTCGTGCAGCCGCCCGCCGTCCGAGGCCAGCAGCGCCTTGTTCGCGCTGACCACGGACTTGCCGGAGGTCAGCGCGGCCAGCAGCCAGGTGCGCGCCGGCTCCAGCCCACCGACCACCTCGACGACGATGTCGACGTCGTCCCGGGCGACGAGCCCGGCGGCGTCGGTGGTGAACAGCGCCGGGTCGACCGGCACGTCGCGGGCCACGCCAAGGCGGCGCACCGCGACCCCGGCCAGCTCCAGCGACTCACCAACCCGGGCGGTCAGGTCGTCGGCCTGCTCGTGCAGCAGCCGCGCCACCTCGGAGCCGACGACACCGCAGCCCAGCAGCGCGATCTTCATCGCCCGGCCTCCCCAGGTCTCCCATCGGCGCGGCCGTCGCCGGCGCCGGCAGCCACGCCGTCGACATCGTCGACGTCCAGCCGCAGCAGGTCGTCGTCGGTCTCCCGGCGGACGACGAGGCGGGCGCGGCCGTCCCGCACGGCCACCACCGGCGGGCGGCCGACATGGTTGTAGTTGCTGGCCATCGAGCGGTGGTAGGCCCCGGTCGCCGGGATCGCGACGAGGTCGCCCGGGGCGATGTCCACCGGCAGCGGGACGTCGCGCACCAGCACGTCGCCGGTCTCGCAGTGCCGGCCGACCAGCGTGACCAGCCGCTGCTCGGCGGCGCCCGGCCGGGAGACCAGGCGCGCGGTGTAGCGGGCGTCGTACAGGGCGGTGCGGATGTTGTCGCTCATCCCGCCGTCGACGCTGACGTAGGTCCGCAGACCGGGCAGCTCCTTGACCGTGCCCACCCGGTACACCGTGACCGTGGTCGGCCCGGCGATCGCCCGGCCCGGCTCGACCGCCAGCCGCGGGACGTCGAGCCCCGCGCTGGCGCACTCCTTGCCGACGGCCTCGTGCAGCGCCGCGGCCACGTCGGCGATGGCCAGCGGCGCGTCCGCGCTGGTGTAGGCGATGCCGAGGCCGCCGCCCAGGTCGAGCTCGGGCAGCTCGACGCCGTGCGTGTCGCGGACCGTGGCCAGCAGGCCGACCATCCGGTGCGCGGCCAGGCCGAAGCCGGCGGTGTCGAAGATCTGCGAGCCGATGTGCGCGTGCAGGCCGACCAGCTCCAGCGCGTCGGCGGCGGCGAGCACCTCGTCGACCGCCGCCAGCGCCGCCCCGCTGGCCAGCGAGAACCCGAACTTCTGGTCCTCCTGGCCGGTGGAGATGTACTCGTGGGTGTGCGCCTCGACGCCCGGGGTGACCCGGATGAGCACCCGCTGGCGGACCCCGGCGGCGCGGGCGACCTCGGCGAGCCGGCCGATCTCGGCGAACGAGTCGACGACGATCCGGCCGACCCCGTAGGCCACGGCCCGGCGCAGCTCGTCGACGGACTTGTTGTTGCCGTGGAAGAGCAGGCGCTGCGCCGGGAAGCCGACGGCCGCCGCCACCGCCAGCTCGCCGCCGGTGCAGACGTCGAGGCCCAGCCCCTCCTCGGCGACCCAGCGGGCCACCGCCCGGCACAGGAACGCCTTGCCGGCGTAGTAGACGTCCCCGTCGGGGAACCCGGCCCGCCACTCGCGGGCGCGGGCACGGAAGTCGTCCTCGTCGAGGACGAACACCGGGGTGCCGAACTCGGCCGCGAGCTCGTCGACCCGCAGCCCGCCGACGCGCAGCACCCCATCCGGGTCCAGGGCGGCGCTCGCCGGCCAGACCAGCTCCTCCAGGCCCGTCTGGCCGGCCACGCCCACGGCGGTCACATCCGCTCCGGAGCGGAGACGCCGAGCAGCCGCAGCCCGTTCGCCAGCACCACCCGCGTCGCCTCGACCAGCAGCAGCCGGGCGGCGGTCAGCGGGGTCGCCTCCTCGTCGCCCTGCGGCAGCACCCGGCAGGCGTCGTAGAAGCGGTGGTAGGTGCCCGCCAGCTCCTCCAGGTAGCGGGCCACCCGGTGCGGCGCGCGCAGCGAGGCGGCCGCGGCGACCACGTTCGGCAGCTCGCCCAGCGCCCGCAGCAGGTCGGCCTCCCGCGGGTGCGACAGCAGCGAGACGTCGACACCGGCGAGCGCCTCGGCCGAGCTGCCCGCGGTGGCGATGCCGAGCTGGGCCGCGTTGCGCAGCACCCCGCAGATCCGGGTGTGCGCGTACTGGACGTAGAAGACCGGGTTCTCCGGCGCCTGCTTGGCGATCAGGTCGAGGTCGAGGTCGAGCGAGGAGTCGAGGGAGGAGCGGACCAGCGAGTACCGGGCCGCGTCCACGCCGACGGCGTCGACCAGGTCGGCCAGGGTGAGGAAGTTCCCGGCCCGCTTGGACATCTTCACCGGCTCGCCGCCGCGCGACAGCGTCACCATCTGGCCGATGATCACGTCGAGCGTCTCGTCCGGGTCGTCGCCGAAGCAGGCCGCCAGCGCCCGCAGCCGGCCGACGTAGCCGTGGTGGTCGGCGCCGAGCAGGTAGATCAGCCGGTCGAAGCCGCGGCGGCGCTTGTCGCGGTAGTAGGCGGCGTCGGCGCAGAAGTAGGTCGGCTGGCCGTCGCTCTTGATCAGCGCCCGGTCCTTGTCGTCGCCGAAGTCGGTGGTCCGCAGCCAGACCGCGCCGTCGGCCTCGTAGACGTGGCCCTGGGCACGCAGGTCGGCGACGGCGGCGGTGAGCTCGCCGGCCTCGTGCAGGCTGCGCTCGGACTTCCAGACGTCGTAGTGCACGCCGAAGCCCTCGAGCGTCGAGACGATCTCGGCGAGCATCAGCGCGAGCCCTTCCCGGGTCGCGACCGCGAGCGCCTCGCCCTCGTCGAGCTCGAGGAGGTCGGGGTGGTCGGCCTGCACCCTGGCGGCGATCTCGGCGACGTAGGCGCCCTGGTAGCCGTCCGGCGGTGCCGGCTCCCCCCTGGCCGCGGCCAGCACCGAGGCGCCGAACCGCTGGACCTGCACGCCCGCGTCGTTGACGTAGTACTCGGTGCCGACGTCGTAGCCGGCCGCGTCGAGGATCTTCGCGAGCGCGTCACCGACCGCCGCCCACCGGGTCGAGGCCAGCGTCACCGGCCCGGTCGGGTTCGCCGACACGAACTCCAGGTTCACCCGGACGCCGCGGCGCTCGGCCGCCCGGCCGTAGGCCTCCCCCGCCCGCACGATCGTGCGCGCCACCTCGCCGAGCGCGGCCGTGGCCAGCCGGATGTTGAGGAAGCCGGGCCCGGCCACGTCGACGCTGGCCACGCCCGGGTTCGCGCGCAGCCGCTCGGCGATCATCTCGGCGATCTCGCGCGGAGGACGTCGCGCCGCCTTGGCGAGCTGGAGCGCCGCGGGCGAGGCGTAATCGCCGTGCTCCGGGTTCTTCGGGCGCTCCACCGGGACCGTCGCGGGGACGGCGACGTCGATCGCGCCATCCGCCACCGCGGCGCGGATGGCCGAGACGATCACCTCGGCAAGGTCGGCGGGAGTCATGCGCCGATGCTATCGGCGCGCAGAAAGGACCGGCGGTGGGTCATCCGGCCAGGCGATCATGGCGGGGACGGATGGGGCCCCGCCAGCGTTATGCCAACCTGTCCGGCGCCGTGGTCGCGGTGTCGGCCGGGCCGGCGCCTCAGACCGGCTGCCCGGCCGCGAGCCGCTGGACGACGCCGATCAGCTCGTCCGGGTCGAACGGCTTGGTGAGGTAGCAGTCCACCCCCAGCCGGGATCCGCGGCGCAGGTCCGCCTCCTGGGCGCGGGCCGTGAGCATGACCACCTTGATGTCCGCCGTGGCCGGGTCGTCGCGCAGCCGCGACGCCACCTCCCAGCCGTCTACCTGCGGCATCATGATGTCGAGCGTGATCACGGACGGCGCGATCTCGTGGATCCGCTCGAGGCAGTCCGCGCCGTCGACCGCTGTGTGGACCTCGAACCCCTCCAGCTCCAGGTTGACGACCACCAGCTGGCGGATCACAGGATCGTCGTCCACCACAAGGACACGCGGGGGCTCAAGGTGCACGGCGGAAGCTTACGGCGAGCCCGCTTCGCCGTCCGGGCTTCCCGCCTGATACGGTATGCCTCGTTGCCAAGGCAGCCACCCAAGGCAGCCAGCGGGTATCACCGCCGGCACGCCCCCGTAGCTCAGGGGATAGAGCACTGCCCTCCGGAGGCAGGTGCGCAGGTTCGAATCCTGCCGGGGGCACCCATATATGCCCAGGTCGCGAAGCTGATTCCAGGGCCCGGGCTGTCCTGTTCTCCAGATCGTGACCACCCTTTGCCCACACCGGTGGTCACGCTCTTCTCCCGCCAGGCCGCCAGCGCTGGCCCTGTGATCTACATCTCCCCCGCAGCTCACACGGCGCCCTGACCGCTCAGGTTCGGGTCGCGGCGCCGGGCGCCGTCGAGGGGTTCCGTCTCTGGCCGTTCCGTCTCTGGCCGGAGAAGCGTCTGGCGGGGCGCCGGCCGCGTCCAGGACGCTTCACGTCGCTGCGTCGATCGGCCTTCGGCCGAACCTGGACACGTCCGACACCCCGCCAGCTGGAGACGCTGCCAGAGATCGGAGGAACAACGGGACAGGGACAGGGACGGGGACAGGGGGCCGCTACGGGCGAGCGACGCCCGCGGCCGGGTCCGTCGAGGGAACGCCACCGGCCGGCACGAGCGCCGGGTCATCGGGGACCCGCCGGAACACCATCACCAGGTCGACGTCTCCGAAAGGGTCGGTCAGGAACGCCTCGCGCGGAAGGTCCGCCAGAACCGCCATCAGGTCACCGATGTCCGCACCAGGGTGGATGGCCAGTTCGTGGCCGGCGCTGGTCGCGACTGCCGAGACGAGGGGGTGTGGCCTGGCCAAAGGGTGGCCACACGGCCGGAGGGTGGCCACGCGCTGGAGCCGCCCGACGGGAGGATGGGCATGGGTCTCAGCTCCTGGCACGCAGGATTGGGATCAAGGCCTCAGAACTACGGCGTATCTGTTCGGCCGGCGGACTTACGAGAAGATGACAGAGTTCTGGCCGTTTCAGCCCGATAGCAACCCAATGGCGGCGTCCTTGAACTCCACGCCCAAGTACGTGGCGAGTCGGACGTTGGGTGGGCCGCTTGGTTGGAAGGGTGCGGAGCTGCTCGACGGTGAGTTGGTTGGTGCCGTTACCGGGCTGAAGAACGCCGCGGGCGGCGGGGATGTCGTGGTGCTCGGCAGTGGGACCGTGGTCCGGCAGCTGATGGAGGCCGATCTCGTCGACGAACTGCGGCTGTTCGTGCATCCACTGGTGCTCGGGAGCGGGAAGCGGCTGTTCGGTGAGCTGCCGGCGCCACGGCCGCTGCGGCTGATCAGGAGTGCGGCGACAAGCAAGGGCGCCGTTGCCCTCACTTACGCCGTCGAAGGTCCGACGCGCGCCTGATGGCTCGGTCAGGCGCGCGTGGCCGGCTCAGGGGTGGGCGACGAAGTTGAAGCGGCTGCCGGTCTCGACGATGCGGCGGAACCGTAGGCGGGTTAACGGGCCGGTCCCGTCCAGGTCGTAGATCCGCAGGCCGAGGTCGGAGTCGACGAGGTCGTACATGGCGTCCGGGCCGATGCCGTACTCCTTGGCGGCGGCACCGAACTCGAACACCACGTGCGGGCGGGACCGGCGGATGAGCTCGCGGCCGCCCTTCAGCACGCCGTACTCGCCGCCCTCGACGTCGATCTTGACCAACGTCGACAGGTGGCCGTCGGGCACGACGTCGTCGAGGCGTTCGACCTCCACCGTGATCTGCTCGATCTCCTCCATGCCCTCGGGCACCCGCTGCCGCAGGCCACTGTAGGCCGGGCGGCTGCGCACATAGGCGAACGAGCTGACCCCGGTGTGATCCGCCAGGGCCGTGGGCCGCAGCAGCACGCCCGGGAACTCGGCGCACAACTGCTGATACAGGTCCGGAATCGGCTCGAAGGCGATGTGCTGGCCGCGCGGTGACCTCGCCAGGATCGTGCGCAGGACGTCACCCCGGTGAGCCCCGACGTCAATGCAGTTCGAGTCCTCGCGCAGCAGGAACGACAGGAGCAGGGCCAGGTTCCGGTCATCGATGCGGTTACGACGCGCGCTCGGCACGACGGTGCGTCGTACCACTTTCAACGCCGGACCGAGACCGAGGTCCTGGGCGATTCGGCGCGCTTGCCCGACATATCGGTTGAGCTGGTCGTTCATAACTTCCCCCGATTGACCAGTTCTTTACGGTCGCCGGGACGGTACCACATCCGGTACAGCCGTCGGTTATTCGGGCCGAAGCGAGTCGGGGTGGTACTGCCGTCCGCGCATGTCGGTCAGGTGCGGGTAGCGCCACGGCGGGCGGACCCGGTGCCCGCCTGCCCGCAACAGGCGGTGGCCGGCACACCGCAGGCGCGAGGCTCGCCCACGCGGGCGAGGCGAGCCGAAGCGGACAGATCCACCCAGGAGGCCGTAGCCGGTCGATATATCCGGCGAGCCGAGCGGAGCGAGGTCGCCGATCCTCCCTAAGAGCTGGCACCTCGGCAGCCGCACGTACAACTGCCTGGTCAGCCACGTCACCGAGGACGGGGTCCCGCCCCCGGTGGTCACGGACCCGCACGACTCGGTCCCGGTCTGACCAGGACCCCCGTGCCGATCCCCCGGCCGTCTGTCTCTTATAAACAAATCCGAGCCCCCGAGACGGAGCGACATGGGGT
>JADGHD010000258.1 GCA_019689615.1 Frankia sp.
CTGGCGCCCGCAAGCCCCCTTGGCCGCGCGCCGGCACCGGCCCCGGCGCGCGCACACCGGCCGGATCAGGATGGACGCGCAGCGCACTCCCGACCGACGCCGCGACCTGCCACCTCGCCGCACGTGCGCGGAATCCCACTCCGGGCGACCGTCGCCGACGTCGATACGCCTGTCGGCGCCGCGGTCATGACGCGCCGAATCTCCCCTGGCCGCACGGCGCGGCGGTCACGTTCATTGCCCGGATGACCGTCGGCGGGAAATCCTGCCGGTACCCGCGCGCCGGCCGGCACACCCGCAGGCCGGTCGGCCGAGCGTGACGGGCGTCCCGGTTGCAAGCCGTGATAGCCCATTGACTCTGTGCTTCTCAGTGCGCGACCCTCCACGGCCCGTGGCCATTGCCACCACGATGCGCCAGGAAAGCGCTGCGGAATGTGCTGCTTACCCACCAGGTGCCCACCGCAACAGGCTGGGTGGGTATAGTTCGCGAGCCACCATCCTTGCCGTCACGTCAAGCCACGACCGCACCACGCAGGACGCCGGAAAGACGGCCCAGCGCCGGCCTCCAGAAAAAATGCACAAGGCGGCAGACCAAGCAGGGGGGAACAGCCTTGTCAGCGATTCCGGGCCGACCGAGAATCAGCATCGTCATTCCAACACTGAATGAGGCGCGAAACCTTCCTTACATCATGCCGCGCCTGCCAGCCGACGCCGAGATCGTGGTCGTGGACGGCGGCTCGACGGACGGCACCGTCGAGGTGGCCCGCAGGCTGCGCCCGGACACGGTCGTCGTCCGGCAGACGCGCAGGGGCAAGGGGAACGCGCTGGCGTGCGGCTTCGCCGCCGTCTCCGGCGACATCGTCGTGATGTTCGACGCCGACGGCTCGGCCGACCCGGCCGAGATCGAGCGCTTCGTGCAGTCGCTGCTCGACGGCGCCGACTTCGCGAAGGGCTCCCGGTTCGTCGGCGATGGCGGCAGCAGCGACATCACCCGGCTGCGCCGGCAGGGCAACCGCCTGCTCAGCCTGCTGGTCAACGCCCTGCTCCGGCACCAGTTCACCGACCTGTGCTACGGCTACAACGCCTTCTGGGCCTACTGCCTGCCCGCGCTGGACCTGCACCCGGGCGAGCCCGGCGGCGAGTGGCAGTGGGGGGACGGCTTCGAGATCGAGACGATCATCAACATCCGCGCCGTCCGGACCGGGCTGAAGGTCGTCGAGGTGCCGAGCTTCGAGCGCCCGCGGATGCACGGCGTGAGCAACCTCAACGCGGTGTCCGACGGCCTGCGGGTGCTGCGGACCATCCTGGTCGAGGCGGTCCGGCCGACCGCGCCCCGCCGGCTGCGGATGACCGAGTTCCGCCGGCGGGCGACCAGGCTGCGGCTCGCGATGCCCGAGGCACCCGCGCCCGTCCCGGCCGCGCCGATCCCGCGCAAGCCGGTCAGCGTGGACCGCACCGCCGCCCAGGTCCCCGCCCCGGTCGCCCCACCCATGGCCAGGCGGGAGCCGGCATGACCGAACAGCCGACCAGCCAGGGCGGGCCGCGGGCTGGCGCGCCCACGGTCTCGGTGGTGATCTGCGCCTACACGCTGGACCGGTTCGCCGATATCGAGACGGCTCTGCGCAGCATCCGGGAGCAGGAGCAGCCGCCCACCGAGACGATCCTCGTCATCGACCACAACGACGAGCTGCTGCGCCGCGCCCGGGCCGCCTTCCCCGAGGTGACCGTCATCGCCAACGAGGGCCGCCGCGGGCTGTCCGGAGCGCGCAACACGGGTGTGGCGCACGCGACCGGCGATATCGTCGCCTTCCTCGACGACGACGCCCGCGCCGCCCCGGACTGGCTCGCGAAGCTGACCGCTCCGTACGAGGACCCGGACGTCGTCGGAGCCGGCGGCACGGTCACCGCCGACTGGGTCAGCGGCCGGCCGGGCTGGTTCCCGCCGGAGTTCGACTGGGTGGTCGGCTGCACATACGTCGGCCTGCCCACGACGGTCGCCGAGGTCCGCAATCCGATCGGCGCCGCGATGTCGTTTCGACGGTCGAAGTCCCCGCTCGTCGGTGGATTCACCGACGGAATCGGGCGGGTGGGCGCGGTCCCGCTTGGCTGCGAGGAGACCGAGTTCTTCATCCGCCTACGGAGGGCCGTTCCCCGCGCGTCCGTGCTCTTCGTCCCGGACGCGGTCGTACATCACCGGGTGCCGGCCGAGCGCGCGCGCTGGTCCTACTTCCGCCGGCGGTGTTTCGCCGAGGGGGTTTCCAAGGCGATCGTGACCCACGCGGTCGGCGCGTCGGCGGCGCTGGAGGCGGAGCGGGCCTATCTTCGGCGGACGCTGCCGCGCGCCGTGGTGGCCAGTGCCCGCGACCGTCGGGACTGGCCGCGCGCGGCGGCGGTGCTCGCCGGGGTCGCCATCACCGCGGCTGGCTATGCCCGTGGCCTGCTCGCGATGCGCACCGGCGGGTACGTCCCGGCGAACACGTCGGGCCAGGTTCCGTCGGCCCGCGCGGCCGAGGCGCCTGGCGCCACGTCGGCCAGACCGGCCGGTGCGGGCGGCGCGCCCGCACGGCCCGGCCAACCGGCCGCCCGGGGGACGCTAACCTCACCATGAGTTGTGGCGGTCTGCCCGATTGTGGCCGGGATAGTCCCGCCAGCACCTCTCCCCCGTCGCCCACAACATTTTTCCGCACGAAGCAGGCACGTCATGGCTGACGCCCGCACGAGGATTCTCGTTCACGCCGCCCTGGTCACCGTCGGCGTACTGGCCGCGGCGTTCTCGCTGCTCGAGGTGACCGGAACCGTCCGGCTACTGACGACGCTGCTGGCCGCGGCCCTCCTGCCGGGCGCGGCGGTGCTGAGCCGGCTGCCCGCGCTCGACCTCGCCGCCTGGGCCGGCCTCGCCGTCGCCATCAGCGTCGCCATCGAGACCGTGCTGTCGCTGGTGCTGGTCTGGACGAGGCTGTGGCATCCCAGCGCGCTGGCGGCGCTGCTGGGGGCGGCTTCGGTGGCGCTGCTCGTGCTCGACATCCGCGACCAGCGGCGGCGGCCGGCCCCGGCGCCCGCCGGCACGGCCGAATGAGCCCGGGCGGGGCGCACGCCACCGGGAGCAGGCGGCACCGCCAGCCGCGGGCCGCCAGCGGCACGCTCGGCCGCTCGCTCGCCCCCGGCCCGGCGGACAGCGCGGACAGCGCGGACAGCGCCGCCACCGGCCAGCCGCCGCGGCCCGGCTCGTCCCGCGGCTGGGCGGCCCGGCTCGGGCCAGTGCGGGAGAACCGGTGGCCGCTGCTGCTCGGCGTGGCCGGGACCGGCCTGTGGGGGCTGTCCCTGCGTTCGGTCGACCTGGCGCGGATGACCGACTACGGCCTGCTGCCGGCGCTGCCGCCCACCTGGTACCTCGGGGTCGGGCTCATCCTGGCCGGGGCGGTCCTGGCGGTGTGCCGCCGCGAGCCTCGGGAGCTCGTGGTCGCGCTGCTGCTCGCCGCCCTGGTCATGGCGCTCTACGGGACCATCCCGCTGGTCGCCGAGCTGCCGCAGTACGCCTGGAGCTACAAGCACTTCGGCGTCACGCAGTACATCGAGCTGCACGGCAGCGTGGACCCGAGCATCGACATCTACCACCGCTGGCCGGGCTTCTTCGCGCTGACGGCGATGTTCTCCACGGTGGCCGGCGCGCCCGACCCCATCGCCTACGCCGCCTGGTCGGAGGTGTTCTTCACCGCTGGCGGCGCGCTGCTGGTCGCGGCCATCGGGCACCGGCTGCTGCGCTCGGCCCGGCTGGGCTGGCTGGCCGCGCTCTTCTACGTCATCACCAACTGGGTCGGCCAGAGCTACTTCGCCCCGCAGGCCGTCGCGCTGCTCCTCGCGCTGGGCGGCTACCTGCTCGTCCTGGACCGGTTCGGCCGGCCGCGGCCGACCTGGCCGCTGCGGGCGCTGCTGCGGCTGCCCCAGCGGCTGCGCTGGCCGGCGGCCCGGGTGGAGGCGCTCTGCCTGCCCGGTCCCGAGCCCGCCGCCGAGGCCGGCGCGCCCAGCACTGCACCGCCCACGCCGCCGCCCAGCACGCCCGGCGCCGCGGTCGCCCCCGCCGCCGCGGGCACCGGCACGGCCCCGGGGGCCGGCACCGCCGCCGGCGCCGGTGTCCCCCGGGGCCCCGTCCCGGCGGCCACCACCATGGTGATCGCGAGGAGGCCGGCCGGCCAGCCGGCCCCCGCCGCCGCCGGCATGCAGCCGGTGTCGCCGGACACGGCCACCCTCCTGATCACCAGGAGGCCGGCCGGCGGGCAGCCGGCGGGCGGCGCGCCGCAGGCGCCACCCGCCGCCGGCGGCACGCCGGCCTGGCCGCGCGGCGTGGCGCTCGCCCTGGTCCTGCTGACCCACTTCGCGATCGTCGCCAGCCACCAGCTGACGCCGTACGTCGTGGTGCTCGGCGTGGTGGTGATGGTGGTGCTGGGCGTCGTCCGGCCCTGGTGGCTGGCGGCGCTCCTGGCCGCGGTCACGGTCGGCTACCTGCTGCCGCACCTCGGCTACGTCGAGGACCGCTTCGGGGTGTTCACCGGCTTCGACCCGCTGGACAACGTCCAGACGAGCGGTGTCGAGGCCGCCGGCTCCCCCATGCCGGGCAAGGTGTTCTTCACCCGGATGGGCACCCTGCTGACCGCGACGATGCTCCTGCTCGGGCTGATCGGGGTGGTCCGCGGGCTGCGCCGGGGCGAGGGCAACGTGGTCGTGCCGATCGGGTTCGTGGTCGCCGCCGGCCTGCCGGTGCTGGGCCAGAGCTACGGCGGCGAGGGCGCGCTGCGCGTGGTGCTGTTCGCCGGGCCGTGGCTGTGCGTGCTCGCCGCCCGCGCGCTCGCCCCGGTCAGCGCCGCCGGCTGGAGCGCCCGCCGGGCCGCGGTCGTGCTGCCGGTCACCGGCCTGGTCGTCGCCCTGTTCCTGCCGTCGTTCTTCGGGCAGTCCGAGCTCAACATCCAGGACCCCGACCAGGTGGCCGCGCTGGAGTACACCTACGCGCACGGCGAGCCGGGAACCCCGCTGTTCGCCGGCGTCCCGCACATCCCGGCCAGCCTCGCGGGGAACTACGACGAGTTCCCGGGTGGCGTGCCGACCCTGGTCGCGCTGGGCCTGCTCAGCGGCAAGGAGCCGACGCCGGCCGACATCACCCGGCTGACCCAGGAGATCGGCGCCTACGGCGAGCACAGCTACCTGCTGTTCAGCGACGCACAGCAGGCATACCTGACCATCAACGAGTCCGCCAGGCCGGACGCGCTGCGGGCGTGGGAGGACGCGCTCCTGAAGTCCGGGCACCTGACGCTGTGGTACGAGCACGGCAGCGCTCGGGTGTACGACTTCTCCCGCTCCCGCATCCAGGACCTGGCCGAGCAGGCACCGTGACCGAGCGCCCCGACCACGGCGCTCGGGTGGGCACCGGCTCGTCTCGCCAGCCCACCCCCGCCAAGAGCCACCCCAGCACGGAGCTCGAGCCGCTGCTGGAGCGGCTCGACGTGCCGGACCAGCAGGCCGGGCAGCGCTCCAGCCGCCGGCGCCCGGGTGGCCGGCGCGCCGAGCCCGCGCGGGGCGGCCAGCCCCGGCCCCAGGCGGCCAGCGGCGAGTCAGGCGGCGGGCAGAAGGACGACGGTCCGTCGGCGCTCTACCGCAACGGGCTGGCCCTCGTGCTGTCGAGCGGGCTGTCCGCGACGCTCGGCGCCGGCTACTGGGTGCTGGCGGCGCACAACACCCCCCGGGCGGCGCTCGGCGAGGCGACGGCCCTGGTCAGCGCGATGATGGCGCTGTCGATGCTCGGCCAGCTCAACCTCGGGTCGGCGCTCACCGCGTTCCTGCCCATGGCCGGGCGGCGCCGGGTGCAGCTCGCGACGATCAGCTACCTGACCACGATCGGCCTGAGCGGGCTGCTCGGGCTGGGGTTCGGCCTGCTCGCGCCCCGGCTGTCGGACTCGTTCGGATCGCTCGCGAGCCTGCCGGCCGGCCTGCTGTTCGCCGTGTCGGTGATCGCCTGGTCGCTGTTCTCGCTGCAGGACTCGGTGCTCACCGGCGCACGCCGGGCGACCTGGGTCCCGCTGGAGAACACCGCGTACAACGTGGTCAAGGTGGCCATGCTGGCGCTGCTGGGCGGCGGCTCGGTCGCGATGCTGATCAGCTCGTGGGTCGTCCCGGCAGCGATCGCCCTCATCCCGGTCGGCTACCTGCTGTTCCGCCACGTCCTGCCGAGCGACGAGCCACCGGCCCCCGGGTCGGACAACCGTTCGTTCTGGCGGTTCACCGCGGCCGAGTCGGTGTCGATGGTGTTCAGCCAGATCTCGGTGACCGTGCTGCCCGTCCTCGTCGTCGCCGTGGTCGGGCCGGAGGCCGGCGCGGCGTTCGGGCTGGCGTGGATGATCACGACCGCGCTGGACCAACTGGTCATCGGCATGGGCTCGTCGCTGCTCGTCGAGGGCTCCCGGCCGGGCGCCGACGTGCGCGGCATGCACCGGGCGGTGCGCCGGCGCACCCTGACCGGCCTCGCCGCGATCATCCTGGTGGCCGAGGCCGGCGCGCCGCTGCTGTTGCGCCTGTTCGGCTCCACCTACGCCGACGACGCCCTGACGATCTTCCGGCTGCTGGTGCTCGCGTGCCTGCCCCGGGCGCTGCACGTCCTGGCGATGTTCGCGGCCGCGGCCGAGCGCCGGATCGGCTGGGTGATGCGCTGGCAGTTCATCCTCGCGGTGATCACTCCGGGTGGCGCGCTGGTGCTCGGCAACCTGCTGGGCCTGACCGGGATCGGGCTGGCCTGGCTCGGCGCGCAGGTGGTGGTCGCGCTGTGCATCCTGGCCGGCGAGGCGGCCAGGCCGGCGCCGGCCCGCCCGGTGCCGGTCCCGGAGCAGGCCCCGGTGCCGGCCGGCGAGCCGGCCCGCGCGAAGCCCGGCTCCGGCGTGTTCGTCGGCGGCGACACCACGATCGTGATCACCAGGCCACGGCCGCAGGCCACGCCGGCGCTGGCGGCACACAGCAACCTGCTGGACGCCGACCTGACCAGGTTCATCCCCCGCGACATGACCATGGTCATCAGCCGCCGCCCGCCCCCGCCGCCCCCCCCCCCTGCCCCGCAGGCCGG
>JADGHD010000259.1 GCA_019689615.1 Frankia sp.
GCCCGGGCGCCCCCCCCCCACCCCCGGGGGGGCGGCCGGGGGGGGGGGGGCCCCCCCCCCCGCGGGGTGATGGCGTGGGCTTCCCGCGGCGGTCAGGACGACGTGCCGTCGAGCGCCGGGCTCGCCGCCGCCGACGCCGGGGTGGACGACGCCTCGCCGTCCGCGGCGATGCCCAGGTAGGCCGTGGCCAGCCGGTCCGCGTCCACCTCGGAGGCCGGGCCGGTCCAGGTGATGTTGCCGACCGTGAGGAAGGCGACCCGGTCCGCGATCGCCAGGGCGTCGCGGGTCTTCTCCTCGGAGATCAGCAGCGCGGTGCCCCGCTGCTGCAGCTGGCGCAGCGCGTCGAAGATCTGCTCGATGATCAGCGGCGCGAGGCCCAGCGACGGCTCGTCGGCGACCAGCAGCTTCGGCGGCCGGACCAGCGCGGGCGCCAGCGTGAGCATCTGCTGCTCGCCACCGGACAGCGCGCCGGCGAGCTGGCGGCGCCGCTCGCCGAGCACCGGGAAGGCCTGGTAGGCGCCGTCCCGCTCGTCGGCGGCACGCAGCCAGATGGTCAGGTTCTCCTCGACGGTCAGGTCGGGGAAGATGCCTCGGCCCTCCGGCGCGAGGTAGACGCCGTCGCGGTCCCGGCGCTGCGCCGGCACCTTGGTGACGTCCTTGCCCGCCAGGTACACCGAGCCGAGGCGGGGCGGCACCAGGCCGCCGACGACCGAGCAGAGCGTGGTCTTGCCGGCGCCGTTGCTGCCGAGCAGGGCCAGCACCTCGCCTGGCGCGACGGTCAGGTCGATGCCGTGCAGCACCTCGATCTCGCCGTAGCCGGCCCGCAGCCCGCTGACCCGCAGCACCGGCTCGGCGGCCGGCCTGGCCGCGGCGGCCGCCTCGCCGGCCGGCGCGGTGGTCGCGACCGGAGCAGCAGCCGCCTTCGCCGCCTCCTCCGCTGCCTTGGCGGCGGCTGCCTTGGCCTCGGCCCGCTCCCGGCGCTCGCGCCTGATCCTGGACCTGGCGGACAGACCGCCGTCTGGGTCACGGGCCAGGCCGATGGCGCCGAGACCGAACAGCATCTGCATGAAGTAGCTGGACGCCGGGACCGCGTCGATCCACTGCGGCACCACGACCGACACCAGGCCGGCGAGCACCGCGCCGGCCGGGCGGCGGATGCTCAGCGTCACCGTGACGGCGAGCCAGACCAGACCGATCAGCACGTCGTAGTCGGTGTGGGTGACCCGGCCACGGCTGGCCGCCAGCATCACGCCACCGAAGCCCGCGATCCCGGCCGAGATCACGAAGACCAGCAGCTTCATCCGGTCGACCGCGATACCGCTGGTCCGCGCGCCGACCTCGGTCGAGCGGACGGCGAGCATGGCGCGCCCGGTGCTGGAGGTGCGCAGCGCGTGCACCAGCCAGACGCCGAGGCACAGCAGCAGCACCATCAGCAGGACCATCCACCGCGGGTTCTCCAGGTCGATCGGGCCGAGCGAGCCCGGGCGGACCGGCCAGCCGCCGGAGCCGTTGGAGATGTCGCGGATCTGGAACAGCAGGTTCTGCCCGACGTAGGCCAGCGCCAGCGTGGACAGGGCGAGCATCAGGCCACCGAGGCGGCGCGTGGGCAGCGCGACGATGAGGCCGACGATCGCGGCGACCACCGTGCCGGCGATCAGCGAGGGGAAGAACGGCACGCCCTTGTCGAGCAGGATGCCGGCGGTGAACGCGCCGGTGAGCACGAACGCCGCCTGCGCCAGGCTGACCATGCCGCCGATGCCGGTGACGACCGTGAACGACATGAGCACGATCGAGGTCGCCAGGCCCTGGGCGATCAGGCCGGCCCAGAAGTCCGAGGCGAACAGGGCGGTGTAGGCGAGCAGGGCGACGGCGAGGACCGCCCAGCTCCCGCGGCGCACCCACGGGTTGCCGTCGTCGTCGTCAGCCGGCGGCTTCTCCTCCAGCGTGGTGCCGGCGGTACGGCCCCGCTCCACGCCGAAGTAGATCAGCAGCGCAAAGAGGATCATGAACGGCACCGCGGTGCGGAAGCCGGTGATGTCGACGTCGAGGTAGCCGTCGATCAGGTTCTGCGCGACACCGAGCAGCAGACCGCCGACCATCGCGACCGGGATGGAGGCCATCCGGCCGAGCACGACCGCCGGGATCGAGATGAACAGCAGCGTGTTGTAGCTGAACGAGGACAGGCCGAACATCGGCGCGAGCAGCACGCCGACGAGGCCGGCCAGGCCGCAGGCGGTGACCCAGGAGACCGCGGACGCCCGGTCGGGGTCGACGCCACGCAGCGCGGCGAGGTTCGGCCGGCTGACCGACGCCCGCATCTCCAGGCCGATCCGGGTGTGCCGGACCAGGTACCACAGGAGCAGCGCGGCGAAGATGGCGGCGCCGAGCATCGCCAGCTGGTCGCTGTCGATGATCAGGCCGTCGCCGAACTTGTAGATCTCCTTCGGGCTGGGCCCAAGACCCGGGATCCGGAAGACGTCCTCGATCGTCGGCAGGTCCAAGCCGCCCTTCTCGGTCAGCATGGCCGTGATCCACAGGCCGAGCGAGGGCAGCGCGATCAGCAGGCCCAGCGAGGCCACCATCTTCGCGGCGATCGACGCCTCACGGAGCGGGTTGAACAGGATCTTGTGCAGCAGCCAGCCCATCAGCGGCGCGAAGATGACGATCGAGATGATCGCCGCGGGGACGATCGGCATCCCCTGGCCGCTGTTGAGCTGGAAGAACAGGTACGCCGTCGAGAACGCGACGCCGCCCTGGCCGAAGTTGAAGACGCCGGATGTCTGGTAGCTCAGGGTCAGGCCGGACGCGAGGATCGCGTACAGGGCACCGGTGACCAGACCTGAGATCACCAGGTTGAAGAACTCGGTCACGCATTCCTCCTCATGACGGCCGCGCGCTACCCGAGGTAGGCGTCGCGAACCGCGGCGTTGGCCTGGATCTCGGCCGGGGTGCCCTCGGCCAGCACGGAACCCAGATTGAGCACGGCGATGCGGTCGCAGTGGCGCATCACGAAGCCGGCGTCGTGCTCGACGAGCAGGATCGCGGTCCCCTCGCCCCGCAAAGACATGATCATCTCGCCGTAGCGCTGCGCCTCGCTGTGGTCGAGTCCGGAGGTCGGCTCGTCAAGCAGCAGCAGCTTCGGCCTGTCGACGATGGCCCTGGCCAGCTCGACCAGGCGCTGCTGGCCCAGCGGCAGCGAGCCGGCCGGCACCGTGCGCAGCTCCATCAGGCCGCAGCGGCGCAGCACCTCCTCGGCCACCGCGCGGCGCTCCTTCTCCAGGGAGCGCCGCTTCGGCCAGGCGACGAGGTCGGCGAGCACGCCGCCACCGCCACCGCGCCACTCCAGCGCGGCGAGCACGTTGTCCTCGACGGACAGCCAGCTGAACACCTGGGCCCGCTGGAACGTCCGCCGCATGCCGACGCGCGCGCGAGCCACCGAGGACTGGCGCGTCACGTCGACCCCGTCGAACACCACCGTGCCGGAGGTGGGCGGTGTGATCCCGGTGATGACGTCAAAGAGCGTGGTCTTACCGGCGCCGTTCGGGCCGATCAGGCCCTGCACGATCCCGGGCGCGACGTCGAGGCTGACGTCCGTCAGGGCCTGGACGCCGCCGAACCGCTTGGTGATCCCGGTGAGCCGGAGCAGCGGCTCGACCACGTCGGCCGCGGTCGATGTCCTCGCGGCCGTCGGCGTCGACATGGAGCCTCCAACTGAGCAACGGGGCCAATTTTGGATACTATATACAGACGTGACCTGCCTCACAAGGAAGCAAAGCCCCGGGGGGTCACGAACGCCGACGAATCTCGCGATGCCTCGCACCCTGAGGCCTAGGCCACAGGCGAGGCAAGTTTTTCCGGGTCACCCGTCACCGGACGGGCGCACCGGCCGGCCCACGACCGCCCACCGTCGCTCGGTCGCACTCGAAGAACCCATCGCGGCACGATCCTTGACCACCGCCGCGCGGCTGGCCCCGCCCCCCCCCAGGCCCCCCGGCCCCCCCCCCCGCGGCCCCGGCCCCCCCGCGCGCGGGCCCCCCCGGCCCGCCCCCCGCCCCCCCGCCCCACCGCACGGTCGGCACGTGCCTGGTCAGTCGACCCCGAGCAGCACCGTCGAGGTGGACGAGAACCAGCCGCCGGTGGCGTTCACGCAGGCCACCCTGGCGTTGGGGACCTGGCGGCCGGTGGCCTCCCCGCGCAGCTGGCGGACGGCCTCGACCAGCAGGAAGATCCCGCGCATGCCCGGGTGACAGGCCGACAGGCCGCCGCCGTCGGTGTTGGTGGGCATCCGCCCGCCGACCCGCATCGTGCCGCCCTCCAGGAAGGCACCGCCCTCACCGCGCTCGCAGAAGCCGAGCGCCTCGAAGGTCAGCAGCACCGTGGAGGTGAACGAGTCGTAGAACTGGCAGACGTCGACGTCGGCCGGGGTGAGGCCGGCGCGCTCGAAGGCCAGCTTCCCGGAGATCGCCGCCGGGGACACCGTGAAGTCGGTCCACTCCGACATCGTGGTGACGTTGCTCGCCGTGCCCGTGCCCAGCACGCGCACCACCGGGCGAGGCAGGTCGGCCGCGCGCTCCGCCGAGGTGAGCACCACCGCGCCGCCGCCGTCGCTGCGGATGCAGCAGTGCAGCTTCGTGAACGGGGTGGCGATCATCGGGGCGGAGAGCACGTCGTCGACCGTGATCGGGTCCCGGTACATCGCCTGCGGGTTCAGGCTCGCGTTGTACCGGGTGTCGACGGCGATGTTGGCCAGCTGCTCGATGGTCGTGCCGAACTCGTGCATGTGCCGGCGGGCGGTCATCGCGTACTTCGCGATGAGCGTGTGCCCCCAGGGCGCCTCGAACTGGCTCGGCCCCCGGCTCGACAGCGCCAGATTCGCGGTCCGCAGCCGCTTCTTCAGGTCGGCGCGCGCCGTCGAGCCGTAGACCAGCAGGACGTTGCGCGCGGTGCCCGAGCGGATCGCGTCGACCGCGTGCTCGAGCATGACCTCCCAGGTCGCGCCACCGACGCTGGTCGAGTCGACCCAGGTCGGCCGCAGGCCCAGGTACTCGGCCAGCTCCACCGGGGCGAGCACGCCGAGGCCGGTGGACCCGAAGCCGTCGATGTCCGCCGGGCCGAGCCCGGCGTCCGCCAGCGCCCGCGACGCCGCCTGGTAGTGCAGAGCGAACGGCGTCGCGTTGTCCACCCGCCCGCAGTCCGACAGCGCCGCGCCGACGATGGCAACCTGCCCCGCCATGTGTCCTCCTTGCCAGGGCGCGGTCCGCAACCGCACCGCCTCCGCACTCTGATTGACTCTGACCGGCCGTCCATCCTGCGCGCCAGCGAACGGCTGCCCCACCGCCCACGGCGGGCGGCGGGCGCATCGGGTGATCGAGCCACCCGCCAGCCGGTACGCTCCGCTTCCGGCACGGGCCCACGCCCTCGCGCGCTGGCTCGTGGGCCGGCACCGCACACCCCCGGCCGCGACGCGTGATCAGGCACGCCGTCAGGGCTGGTCGGTGATTTTGTATATACTATCCGATTACGGAATCGGCGCCCGCGGCGGCGCCACCCTCCAGAGCACGCCGGGAGACCGCATGGACGAGGCAACGGCGGTGGACAAGGGCGCAGTCTTCTTCGAGGACCTCGAGGAGGGCAGCAAGGCGCCGGTACGCAGCCTCACGCTCACCCGCACCGACCTGGTCCGGTACGCGGGCGCGTCGCATGACTTCAACCCGATGCACCACGACGACGAGCGGGCCAGGGCCGCTGGCATGAAGAGCGTCTTCGGCCACGGCATGCTCTCCGCCGGGGTCCTGGCGACCGCGCTCACCGACCTGGTCGGCATCGGCAACCTGCGCAGCTACAAGGTGCGGTTCACCACCCAGGCCTGGCTGGGGGACGAGCTGCGGACCGACATCACGGTGCGCGGCAAGAACGAGGAGACCGGGCTGGTCGAGCTCGACTGCCAGCTGGTCAACCAGGACGGAGCGGCGGTCGTGACCGGCTCGGCCGTCGCGGCCCCGAGGAGGCGGTCATGAGTGGTCTCCGGTTCGACCTGCCCACCATCGAGGACGAGACCCGTCCCTGGTGGGACGCCGCCCGCAGGGGCGAGCTGCTGATCCGCCGCTGCGGCGACTGCGGCAGGGCGCACCTGTACCCGCGGCCGTTCTGCCCTTCCTGCTGGAGCGAGAACGTGAGCTGGGAGCGCGCCGCCGGCACCGGGACCCTCTACACCTGGTCCGAGGTGCGGTCGAACGACCTGCCGCCGTTCGGGAGCCGGGTGCCCTACGTCGCGGCGATCGTCGACCTGGACGAGGGCCCGCGGCTGGAGACCAACATCGTCGGTGCCACGGAGGACGAGCTCAGCATCGGCATGCGGGTGAAGGTCGACTTCCAGCACGACGAGGAGGCCGACCTGACGATCCCGGTCTTCCGCCCCGCCTGACCGGCGTCCCCGTTCTCCCCTGCCGCATCTCCCGGACGGAGCAACACCGACGTGAGCGCCACTGACCTGATCGGCCGCACGCTGCCACCGGCGACGGTCGTCGTCGAGCGGGGTGCCGTGAGCTCGTTCGCCACGGCCGTCACCGACGCCTCCCCCGTCTACCAGCGGGCGGACAGTGCCGCCGATGCCGGGTTCGCCGGGGTGCCCGCCCCGCCGACCTTCACCTTCGCCGCCCGGCTGCTGGGCGCGTTCCCCGATCTGCAGCCGCCGGCCCCCGAGGACGCCATCCCGCTGGACGACGTCATCGCCCAGCTGCGCAAGGACGGCGGCCTGATCCTGCACGCCGAGCAGGAGTTCACCTACCACCGCCCGGTGCTGGCCGGCACGACCGTGCACATCGACAGCGTCATCGAGGATGTGCGGGTCACCACCAACAGCAGGGGCAAGCAGATGACCTTCGTCAGGATCCGCTCGGACACCCGCGACGATGCCGGCGAGCTGCTCGTCTCCGAGGTGATGACGCTGCTGCACCGCGCCTGACCACCGGCTGTCGGCCCGGCCGGTGCCGACGAGCCCGGGCGCGGCAGGGCGGCGCCGGACGAGTGCCGGAATGCGCGTCGGGGCTGTGTCTTATACTCATCT
>JADGHD010000260.1 GCA_019689615.1 Frankia sp.
GGCTGGGTGGGCCGGGCTCCGGCCCGCCCGAGAGCCTGGCGTCGCGGCGGCCGGTGCGCCGGCTCTGGCAGCTGATGCGCGGCCACCGCCGCGTCCTGCTGGCCGGCACCGTGCTCACCGCCCTCGGCACGCTCCTGGGAGCGATCCAGCCGCTGCTGGTCAAGCGGGTGATCGACGGAGCGCAGCAGCACGGCGGGGTGTCCGGGACGCTGCTGCTGTCGCTGCTCGTGCTGTTCGTCGCCCAGGCGCTGGTCGAGACGGGCGGCCACTACGTGCTGGAGCGCGCCGGGCAGGGCGTGCTGCGCGGGCTGCGCTCCCGCCTGGTGCGCCACCTGCTGCGGCTGCGCGTCCCGGTCTACGACGGCCGCCGGATGGGCGACCTGATCTCCCGGGCCAACACCGACACGATCGTGGTCCGCGAGGCGGTCGCGTTCAGCTTCGCCGCGCTGCTGACCGGCGTGGTCGGTGCGGCCGGCGCGGTCGCCCTGATGATCTACATCGACTACCGGCTGTTCCTGCTGGTGCTGGCGGCCGTCCTGATCGCCGGGATCGGCGTGGTCGCCGGCCTGCGGCGGATCAGGACCACCTCGGAGCAGGGCCAGGCCAGCGTCGGCCGGATGACCGCCGACCTGGAGCGCTCCCTCGCCGCGATCCGCACCGTCCGGGCGAGCCGCGCCGAGGAGCGCGAGGCCGAGCGGATCGACGAGCACATCGACGACGCCTACCGGCTGGGACTGCGGATGGCCCAGCTCAACGCGCTGATCTCGCCGGCCATGGGCCTGGCGGTGCAGGGCTCGATCCTGGTCGTCCTGCTGGTCGGCGGCGTGCTGGTCGCCCAGGGCGGCACGTCGCTTGGCACGCTGGTCGCCTTCCTGCTCTACGCCACCTACCTGGTCATGCCGCTGTCCCAGATGATCGAGGCCGCCGGCGTCATGCAGCGCGGCATGGGTGCCCTCGACCGGGTCGACGCCGTCTTCGGCCTCCCCCGGGAGAGCGACCAGGACGGCACGCCCACCGAGCCCGGCCCGGCACTCGCCACCGCCGACGCGGGTGGACCGGCCCGCGCCGCCGGCCAGCGAGCCGAAGCCGCTGACATTGGCACGGACGACGCCGGCAGCCGGCTGATCCGGGTCATCCCCGCCGGCCAGCCTCTGCCGGCCGAGACCGTGGCCGCCACGGCCGCTGCCGCCTCGGCCGCTGAGGTGGACGGGCGCACCGACGGGCAGGCGCCGGCCGTCGAGTTCCGCGGCGTGTGGTTTGGCTACGCCCCGGACCGCCCGGTGCTGCGCGACGTCTCGTTCACCGTGCCGCGCCGCGGCCACATCGCGGTGGTCGGCCCGTCCGGTGCCGGCAAGTCCACGATGTTCGAGCTGCTGGAACGGTTCTACGACCCGGACGACGGCCAGATCCTGCTGAACGGCACCGATGTGCGGGCGATGTCCCGCTCCACCGCCCGGCAGTGGGTGAACCTCGTCGAACAGCAGGCCCCGGTGCTGCAGGGCAGCCTGCGGGACAACATCGCCTACGCGGCACCGGCGGCGACCGACGCCCAGATCGCCGAGGCCGTCACGACCGCGGGGCTCGACGAGCTGGTCTGCCAGCTCCCCAACGGCGTCTGGACCGAGGTCGGTGACCACGGCGTGCTGCTCTCCGGCGGCGAGCGCCAGCGGGTCGCCATCGCCCGGGCCCTGCTGGCCCACCCGGCCGTCCTGCTGCTCGACGAGCCGACCTCGCAGATGGACAGCGTCAACGAGCGCGCCCTGACCCGGGTCATGCGCCAGATCGCCGAAGAGCGCGCCCTGCTGGTGATCGCCCACCGGATGTCGACGGTCCGCGCCGCCGACCGGGTCATCGTGCTGGACGAGGGCCGGGTGGTGGCCACCGGCACGCACGACGAGCTGCGCCAGTCGTGCGCGCTCTACCGCCGCCTGGCCGCGACCGACCTGGAGTCGGCCGCCGCCTGAGCCGGGCACCGCCTGAGCCGGGCACCGCGCTCCGGCGCCCACCGCGGTTGGGCGCCGGTTACCGCGTCGCGTCGACGGCGGCCGGGGACGGCGGCGCGATCGGGCGGGCCACCAGCGCGGCGACCGCCCTGGCCAGCTCGGTCATGCGGGTGCCGAGGCGTTCGAGGGCGGCGGCGGTGAGCGTGCGGCCGAACAGCATGGCCAGCAGGCTGACGACGACCTCGCCGTGGGCACCCAGGACCGGGACCGCCACGTGGTTCACCCGGTAGGTCTCGTCCGGGTGCAGATCCTCCACGTAGTAACCGGCACCAGCCAGCCTGGCGTCGGCCAGCCGCCGCAGCGAGGCGAGGTCGACCCGGCCGGCGGTCGCCCGCAGCCGGTGCAGGTCCTCGGCCGCCGGGCTCCCGGGAGGCAGTTCGCGGGTGACGATGTAGCCGAGACGACGGCCGGCCCGTAACGCGTGCCGGAGCGCGCTGGTCTGCTCCGATGACAGCGGGCTCAGCGCCCGGCCGAACCAGGCCTCGAGCTCGCTGTCCGGCCACCAGGCGACGAACGGCGCGCCCCAGGGCGGGGCGAACGGCAGCCGGGCGCCGACCTGGCTGAGCCCGAAGATCGGGTCGGGGTTGCCGACCCGCTCCAGCACCACCAGCTGGTCGTCATCAACGGCGAGCACGGAGCAGGTGACGTCGAACTCCGCGGAGAACCGGGTGAGCAGGCCCAGCGCGGGCCGAAGGTCGACGAACCCGCCGAGCACGGCCTGCCCCGCCGTGATCAGCGCCGGGCCGAGCCGGTACGCCCGGGTCTTCGCGTTCTGTACCAGGTAGCCGTGCTCGACCAGGGTCTCGGCGATCGCGAAGCACGTGCCCTTGCTGATCCCGGCCGCCTTGGCGAGCTCGGTGAGGCCGAAGCTGCGCCGCGGCTGACGGATCAGCACGTCGAGTACGCCCACCAGCCGCCGGGTCGGATTCGACGTCGGCATCGCAGGGGTCACCGTCCTGTCGCCTGTGCTGGGACACGGAAATAGCGGACCGTGCCCGGTCGGCGGGCGAGCCAGGGTGGGGCGCCGACCGGTCGCGGCCGGCTCCCCACCCTGGAACCACATGGCGCGGCTATGAGGTGTGGCCGACCGCGACCTCGTAGAAGGAGCGGTCCACCACCTCATTTTCCGGTAGCGGTTCGGAGTACGACAGCGCGCCGGTGGTGATGAGCGCCTCCTGCAGCCGGTCGGCCGTGCCGCCCCGGATCTCCCAGTCGAAGATCAGCGACGGCACCCGGTTGATCTGATCGGCCGGCAGCTCGATCACCTTCGACAGGTCCTCGACGAACGCCGGGTCCGCCTTGTAGTCACCGGGGAACGCGGTGTTGATCGTGCGCACGACGGCGCGGGTGAACGCCTCGCCGGCCGCCCGCTTCTCCCCGAGGACGTTCGGGCCGAACAGCACGCCACCGAGCGGCTCACCCGGGGGCTGGCCGCTCAGGAAGGACAGACCGGGCTTGTCCTCGAGTTCGGTCCACAGTGGGTCGAGGATCCACGCCGCGTCGACAGCGCCATTGATCAGCGCGGTGACGACGTCGGCCGCGGGCAGCGACTGCAGCGTCACGTCCCCGAAGGTCAGCCCGTTGTCCTCGAGGGCCTGGACGATCGGGTACATGATCGGGCTGCCCTTGCCGAGCACGCTGGCCATCGTCTTGCCCTTGAGGTCGGCGATGGTCGCCGGCCGGCCGTCGATGTCGCGCGCCCACACGCCGGTCTTGCTCTCCGGCGGCGCCGAGAAGTTGCCCATCACCCAGCGCACGCCGAAGCCGCTGTTCACCGCGTTGAAGAAGCCCGCGTCGGGCGAGCCGACCAGGATGTCGGTGTCGCCCTGCGCCAGCAGGTTCAGGCCATCGGCCGCCGGCACCTGGCGCAGCTCGACCTCGAGGTTCTCCTTCTCGAACTCGCCGTGCGCGATGGCCCACCGGATCGGCGCGATGAACTCGGCCTTCGGGGTGGCGGCGGTGACCACGAGCTTGGTCCGCTCCGGCAGCGGCACCGGCGCCGGGGTGTTCGGCTCGCAGCGCGCCGGCTTGCGGTCGGGCGAGAGGTCGGCCGGGTCGGTCCACCCGTTCTCGCAGCCGGCGACCGCCTGGACGGGCCCGGCCGAGGCCGGCGTGAAGCTGGAGTCCGGCCCGCTGTCGCTGTCGCCACCGCCACAGGCGGCCAGCAGCATGCTGACCGACAGCAGCGGTAACAGCAGCACCCGGCCGCGTCTACGAGCTCTCATCGTGACCCTCCTCAGGGTTGGGGACTTGTGGGTGTGGTCTACGGGCGCGGATCATCGCGCGGTGGGCACGCGGCCGCTCGGCGCGCGAACGGCCAACCCGGTGTTGGCCGCGGTCCGCCCGTGCCGCGTCACCCGCTGGCGGGCAGCCGTGACCAGGCCCGCCTGGCCGCGGGCACGCGAGCAGGCAGCGACGGCCGGAGTCCGGTGGCGGGCCGCCGCCGACACCCGGCAGCGGGCCGGGCAGGCGGAGTGGTCAGGCGCGGGCCCGGTCGTGGTCCGACGGGGCCCAGCGGGTGACCCGCCGGCCGATCAGCCGGACCAGCTCGGCGAACACCACGCCCTCGATCGCGACGACGACGATGCCGACGAACATCTGGTCGTTGATGAACAGCGCCCGGGACTGGAAGATCAGATAGCCGAGACCGTTCTCGCCGACGATGAACTCGGCCGCGATGATCACGAGGAACGCGACGCCGGCGGCGACCCGCATGGCCACGAACATCTGCGGCAGCGCGGCCGGGACGAGCACGTGCCGGAACATCTGCCAGCGGTTCGCGCCGAAGCAGCGGCCCGCCTCCCGGTAGCCCTCCTCGACGCCGATGATCGCCGACATCGTCGAGATCCAGACGAAGAAGAAGACGGTGACCGCCACCAGCGCGATCTTCGGGCCTTCACCGAGGCCGAACATGGTCAGGAAGATCGGCAGCAGCGCCAGCTTCGGCACCACGTACAGCGCGTCGAGCGTGGGCTCCAGCGCCACCTGGATCAGCCGGACCGAGCCCATCGCCAGCCCGAACAGGATGCCGGCTGCGGTGCCGATCGCGAACCCGGCCAGCACCCGGGCCGTGGTGTGCCAGATGTCCCCCCACAGCGTGCCGTCGGCGAGCATGTCGGCGCCGGTCGCGACGATGTCGGTGGGTGACGGGTAGAGCCGGGAGTCGATCCAGCCAAGCCCGCTGGCCGCCTGCCACAGCCCGAGCAGCACCAACGGCACCCCGGCGGCGAGGCTGATCTCCATGACGGCGCGGCGGCGGGCGGCGCCGACCGGGTTGCGCTCCGCCCGCCCCGGCTCGCGGACGAGGACCTGCTCGGCGGCGAAGAGGCGTGTCCTGGCCATGTCAGGCCCCCTTCCTCGCGGCGGTGGCCACCGCGGCCTCCGGTTCGGCCGTGGGCCGGTTCGCCGTACCCTGGCCCGGCCCGTCGGCCTCGACCTCGCCGCGCAGCAGCGCCCACAGCTCCCCGCGGAAGGCGGCGAACTCCGCCGACTCGCGCACCTCGGCGGACCGGGGCCGGGGGAACGGCGGGATCCGCTCGGCCAGGATCCGGCCGGGCCGGGCGCTCATCACCACCACCCGGTCGCCGAGCACGATCGCCTCCTCCAGGCTGTGCGTCACGAACAGCACGGTGCGTCGTTCCGCCTGGCAGATGGCGAGCAGCTCGTCCTGCAGGATCGTGCGCAGCTGGGCGTCGAGCGCCGCGAACGGCTCGTCCATCAGCAGGATCTCGGGCTCCACGGCGAGCGCCCTGGCGATCGACACCCGCTGGCGCATGCCGCCGGACAGCTGCCGTGGGTAGGCGTTGGCGAAGTCGCCGAGCCCCATCCGGTCCAGCCAGGTCCTGGCGCGCTCCCGGGCCTCCTTGCGCGGCACGCCGCGGATGTCCAGGCCGAAGCGGACGTTCGCCTCAACGGTCTTCCACGGGTAGATGCCGTAGTCCTGAAAGATCATCGCGGCCGGGTTCGGCGAGTTGGCCAGCACCTCGGCCTTTCCGGCGGTGGGCCGGGTGAGGCCGGCGACGATGCGCAGGAAGGTCGACTTGCCGCAGCCGGACGGCCCGACCACGCAGACGAACTCGCCCTCGCTCACGGTGAGGTCGAGTGGGCCGAGCGCGTGCACGGCCTTGGCTCCTCGCCCGAACACCCGCTCCGTGGCGATCGCCCGGATCTTCGCCCGCTCGCCGGACCCTGGCTCAGCTAAGCCGACGGTGCCACCGTCGGCTGATGCTCGCACGCTCACGCCGTTGTGCCTCCGTCCCCGGATCGCCCAGCAGGGCCTTCGACGGCTCGCTCTGGTAGCTCGCACTGGTTCAGTAGTTCGACCAACCGGTCAGATTGCTGACCAGACTCTACGAGCGCCTCGGATACGCATCAACCGTTCGATGACTGTCCAACCGCAAAAAGCGCTCCCCCACCGCCGGCCCGGGCGACCCAACGGCAAGGCAGCGCGGCCGGCAGGCCCGCGACGACGCCGGCCGGAGCCCGGCCGGTCCCTTGCGGGCGGAATGGGACCGGCTCCGGCAGGTAGGTTGCGGGGCGTGTTGTTGTCCGACCGGGATATCCGGGCCGAGATCGACGCTGGCCGGGTGGGCCTCGACCCGTACGATCCGGCGCTGATCCAGCCGAGCAGCGTCGACCTACGGCTGGACCGGGCCTTCCGGGTGTTCCAGAACCACCGGTACAGCCACATCGACCCGGCCGTGGAGCAGGAGGACCTGACCGAGCTGATCGCTCCCGAGGGTGACGAACCGTTCGTGCTGCACCCCGGGGAGTTCGTGCTCGGCTCGACGCTCGAGGTCATCACGCTCCCGAACGACCTGGCCGGGCGGCTGGAGGGCAAGTCGAGCCTCGGCAGGCTTGGCCTGCTCACCCACTCCACCGCGGGCTTCATCGACCCCGGCTTCTCCGGCCACGTCACCCTGGAGCTGTCGAACGTCGCCACGCTCCCGATCAAGCTGTGGCCCGGGATGAAGATCGGCCAGCTCTGCCTGTTCCGGCTCTCCTCGCCGGCCGAGCACCCCTACGGCTCGCCCGTCTACGGCTCCCGCTACCAGAACCAGCGCGGCCCCACCCCGTCCCGCGC
>JADGHD010000261.1 GCA_019689615.1 Frankia sp.
GATCGTCGCCACCTCGACGTCGAGCAGCACCCACCCGTTCCCCGGGGCGGCGGTCCCGCCCGGGTCCGCGATCAGGCCGCCGCTGACCCGGATGCTGTTGTCGAGGCTCAGGCCGAAGGTCGGGACGCCCAGTGCGACGCTCAGCCCCGCCGGGGCGAAGTCCGCCAGCACGGACAACGTCACCGCCGACAGCGGGACCGGCTCGCGCATGCGCAGCCACAGCGCACAGCGGCCTGCGCCGGGAGTCCCGGCGGGCCCCGGCCGCGTGGCCAGTCCCCAGCGCTGCTCGATGCGGGCGCGCATGCCGTCACCGGGCCCGCCACCCGGCTCCTTGCCCTCGTCTGGGGACACCACGTCGACGGGTGGCGTCACCACCTGCCGGTCGGCATCCCGGCCAGCCTCGCGGGCGCTGGCGCCGAAGGCCCCGGTCGCGATCAGCGCCAGGCGTCCGTCCACCTCGCCCCGGACCAGGGCCTGGGAAAGCCCTCTCCCCTGCCGCAGCGCCTCGACGCGCAGCGCCAGCCGTTCGCCTTCCTCGATCGGGCTGATGTACTGCACGGTCGCCCACACGGCGGGACGGGCCAACACCTGCTCGGTGGCGGCGATGGCGGCGGCCAGGCCGGCGCCGCCCCACAGCCGGCGGTTCGAGTTGAGCAGGCCTGGCCCGTTCAGGAGCTCCGCGTAGCCGCGGGCCGGGTCGACGCGCAGCCCGAGCAGCTCGCGCGCCGCCACGTCCGTGGCCAGGCCCACCGGATCGGTAACGTCGGCGACGTCTGCCAGGTTGGTCATCCAATCTCCCTTTACTTCCGGCCGTCGCCGGTCCCACCGACATTCAGCCACCAGGCCGCACAGAGCCGCCAGCGTTCCCGCTGACCGGGCGGTACTCGCAGGGCCCGGCGCACCGACGGCCCTCACCATGCGGCCGGGCGGTTGGAGCCACCCGGCGTGCAAGGATCGATCTGGCGACGTCCCACGCTCGGGGCGGTCCATCGCCGGACCCGGCGGGTCCATCGACGCGACCCCGCCGCGGCGAAGGAGCCGCCACAGTCCGGCAGGCTGGCTGGGGACACGGGAGGAGCAGCGTGGTGGAGACCGTCGAGGGTGTCACGGGTCAGGCGCCCAAGGACCGGTCCCGGCGGCGGCGCCGCGCGGCGAAGGAGCCAGCCGGCCGGACCCAGATCCTGGACGCCGCCGTCGCGTGCATCCTCGAACTCGGCTTCTACCGGACCAGCACCAACGAGATCGCCCGCCGGGCCAACCTCAGCTGGGGCGCCATCCAGTACTACTTCGGCTCCCGCGAGGCCCTGATGCTCGCCGCCGTCGAGGAGCTCAACCGCCGGTTCATCGACGCCATCGCCCAGCGCCATGTCGAGGGCGACACCCTCGAGGAGCGCATTCACTGCCTCTACGACCTGCTCGCCCAGTACTACAGCGAGCCCAGCTTCCTGGCTCGCCTGCAGATCCTGCTCAACCTCGAGCACGACCCGGACACCTCACCCGACGTGGCGGCGAGCCTGCGCAAGCAGACCGAGCGCGTCGCGGGCGAGATCAAGCGCCTTCTCGCCGAGACCCTCGGCGCCGACGCCGACCCGACCCGCGCCAGCGCGCTGTTCCACGCCATCCGCGGCTTCGCGATGAGCCAGCAGCTCGCCGAATCCGTCTATCCGCGGGTCGCCGAGCGCGAGGCGCAGACCCGGGCGTGGTTTCTCGCCGGCCTCGTCGCCGCGGAGAAGCGGGCGAGAAACCCGTAGCCGACCCACGGAGCCGGGCAGCGGATGGCCGGTCGACGCCTGGTTGCGGCCCCGCAAGGCGGGAAGATAGCATCCACTATGTGGTGGACACCATAACCGCGATGGACGCCCTGACGCACCCGGTGCCCGCGGTCACCGAGGACAACGCGTTCTTCTGGCGGGCCGCCGGGCAGGGCCGGCTGGTGGCCCAGCGCTGCGCGGCCTGCGGCCTGCTCCGGCACCCGCCCGCCGTCGGCTGCCCGGCCTGCCACTGCCTCGACCACGACGTCGTCGAGCTGAGCGGCCGCGGCCAGGTGTACAGCTACGCGCTGCTGCACCACCCACGCAGCCCTCGGTTCCGCTACCCGGTGGTGGCGGTGCTCGTCGACCTCGAGGAGGGCGTCCGCGTGGTCTCGAACCTCGTGGACGTCGACCCGGCCGACATCCGGGTCGGCCTGCCCGTCGAGGTCGCCTTCGAGCCCACTGACGACGAGGAGCTCGCAGTCCCGGTCTTCCGCCCCCGCACCGGCACCGCACGTACCGGAACCGCACGCGGCGGCGCGGGGGCGACGGACGGAGACGCCCGATGAGCGGCGGCGGCCTGAACGGGCGCACCGCGATCGTCGGCATCGGGGCGACCGAGTTCTCCCAGGCCGCCGGGCGCAGCGAGACCCGGCTCGCGACCGAGGCGATCCTCGCCGCGCTCGCCGACGCCGGCCTGTCCACCGCCGACGTCGACGGCCTGGTCAGCTACACGATCGACCCGGTCGAGGAGACCGAGCTCGTCCGCGCCCTGGGCATCCCCGAGATCGGCTGGTCGAGCCGGGTCCCCTACGGGGGCGCCGGCTCCCAGGGCGTGCTGCTGCACGCCGCGGCCGCGGTCGCCTCGGGCGTCGCCAACGTCGTGGTCGCCTACCGGGCCGTCCGGGCCCGGTCGGGAGCACGCCGGTTCGGGGCGGCGCGGGCTGGCGGGGCGACGTCGTCACACTCCGGCACCACCGCCGGCCAGTGGTGCGCCCCGTTCGGCGTGCTGACGCCGGCATCCTGGATGGCGCTCAACGCGACCCGCTACATGCACACGTTCGGCGTGTCCAGCGAGGACCTCGGCCGGGCCGTCGTCGGGCTGCGGGACTTCGCGGCCACCAACCCGGCCGCCCGCTTCTACGGTCGCCCGATCACCCTCGACGACCACCAGGCCTCCCGGTGGATCGCCGAACCGGCGATCCGGCTGTTCGACTGCTGTCAGGAGACCGACGGCGCCGTCGCCCTCGTCGTCACCGCGGCGGACCGGGCCCGCGACACCCCTGCCCCGGTGACCATCGCCGTGGCGGCCGCCGCGGCGCTCGCCGGCCAGGAGGTCGCCACCGACCACTACTCCCCCGACCTGTCGGTGATGACCGGCTCGACGGCGCTGGCTCGCAGGCTGTTTGACCAGACCGGTATCCAGCGCGGCGACCTCGACCTGCTCATGGTCTACGACGCGTTCACGCCGATGCTGTTCATGCAGCTCGAAGGTCTCGGCTTCTGCGGCCCCGGCGAGGCGAAGGACCTCATCGCGTCAGGCGCGCTCGCGCGCGGCGGGTCGCTGCCGGCGAACACCAACGGCGGGCTGATCGGCGAGGGCTACATCCACGGGCTGAACCTGACCACCGAAGCGGTCCGCCAGCTGCGCGGCACGGCCGCCAACCAGCTCGACCGCGCGGAGCTGGCGCTCGTCAGCGCCAGCCGCACCGGCGTCATCCTGGCCAGGGCGTGACGCCTTCGGCCCCGCCGAGACGGCCCGCCGCGCGGGAGACCTGCCCGCGGGCGGCCGGCGGCCGGCAGGGAACCCCGCGGTACGCCGCGGAGGACAAAGGAGTGACTGTCATGGCGCTCGAACGGAGCAGCGTTCGCGTACGCGTGGGCGATGTCGCGCCGGCGGGGGTGGAGGCCTTACACGCGCGGGTGGTGCTTGACCCCGCGTCCCGGCAGACGGGACGGCCCGTCGTCGTGTGCTGCTTTCCCGGCGGCGGGATGTCGGCCCGATACTTCGAGCTCGACGGGGACGGCGAGGTGCCGGGGCGTTACGACATGGCCGGTCACCTGGCGGCGGCCGGGCTGGTCGTGGTCGCGATCGACCATCCGGCCGTCGGGGAGAGCGACATCCCGGACGATCCGTGGACGCTGCGCCCCGAGACCGTCGCCGACGTCGGGGCCACGGCCGTGCGCCGGGTGCTCGAGAGCCAGGGGCTGACGGACTCGGTGCTGCTCGGCCTCGGGCACTCGATGGGGGCGATGCTGGTCGCCTACCAGCAGGCCCGCCACCGCCCCTACCAGGGCATCGCGCTGCTGGGCCACTCCGGGCGCGGTCTGCCGGACGTGCTCGGCCCGGCCGAACTGGCGCTGGCCGGCGACCCGGCCCGGGCCCACGGCGAGATCGTGGAGCTCACCCGGGCACGGTTCGGCCGGCCGCTGCAGCCCGGCGGAACCACGAGATCCACGATGCTGGTCGGCGAGGACCCGCCGGCCGAGGCGCTGGCCGCGCTGGACAGGGCGGCGGCCCCGCTGCTCAACCTGTGCGGGCTGACCGCGATCCTGCCCGGCAGCCACGCCGACGTGCTCGCGGCCATCGACGTGCCGGTGCTGCTGGGCATCGCCGAGCACGACATCGTCGGCCCGCCCGACGAGGCGCCGTCCTACCTGCCCGGCAGCGCGGACGTCGAACTGTTCGTCCTGCCCGGGGCGCACCACAACAGCTCCATCGCGCCCAACCGCGAACTGCTGTGGGACCGGGTCGTCGACTGGGCCACGAAAATCCGGGCGGCGGCGCCCAGCCCGCGCTGAGCCGTGGCCGTCAGCCTGGGCCTTCGGCCGGCCGGCCGAAGGCCCAGGCGGAGTGCCTAGCCGCTGCTCCTGGGCCTGGCCGGCCATGGCACGTCGGGGGTGCGCAGCTTGGCGAAGCCCATGTCCCGGGCACGGGCGACGGCGAGGATGCCGATGACGGCCATCGCGTTGGTGATGTCGCCGTCGAGCACGCGGGTGACCGCCTCGTCGATCGGCACCCGCGCGACCTCCATCTCGGCCTCCTCGTGCACGCCGACGTAGCGCTCCTCGGGCGGGATCTCCGAGAGGTCGCGGGCGAGGAACACCCGGAACGCCTCGTCGGTCATCCCGGGCGAGGCGAACACGTCGACGAGCAGCGACCAGGTCCTGGCCCGCAGGCCGGCCTCCTCGGCCAGCTCGCGGGCCGCCGCCACGGACGCCGGCTCGCCGTCGATGTCGAGAATCCCGGCGGGAAGCTCCCACAGCGGCTGGCGGATCGGGTGGCGGTACTGGTGGACCATGATGATCCGCTCGGAGTCGTCGAGGGCGACGACGCCGACCGCTCCCGGGTGCACCACGACGTCGCGCTGGGACACCTCGCCATCGGGCATCGCCACGAGATCGCGGCGAATCGTGATGATCTTCCCCCGGTAGGGGACCGAGCTCTCCTTGACCTCGTACCTGTGGCCGCTGCGCGACCTGGCCGCGGTCACGAGGTCACCAGCGCGGCGTCGTCGGAGTGGCCGGGAACCTCGACCGGCAGCACCCCGCGGCGACGGTCCGCGTAGGCGAGGGCGGCGGCGGCGAGCCCGCGGAACAACGGGTGCGCCCGAGTCGGCCGCGACCGGAACTCCGGGTGGGCCTGGGTGCCGACGTAGTACGGGTGCTTGTCCGGCGGCAGCTCGACCATCTCGATGAGCCTCCCGTCCGGGGACGTGCCGGAGAACACCAGGCCCGCGGCCGCCAGCCGGTCCCGGTACTCGTTGTTGACCTCGTACCGGTGCCGGTGCCGCTCGGACACCTCGGCCGCGCCGTACTCGCGCCGGGCCACCGTGCCGGGGGCCAGCTCGCAGCGGTACAGGCCGAGCCGCATCGTGCCGCCGAGGTCGCGCTTGCCGGCGACGACGTCGACCTGGTCGGCCATCGTCGAGATCACCGGGTGCGGGGTGGCCGGGTCGAACTCGGCGGAGTTCGCGCCCTCGAGTCCTCCCAGCGAGCGCGCGGCCTCGATCACCATGCACTGCAGGCCGAGGCAGATCCCCAGGGTGGGGATGCCGTGCTCGCGGGCATGCCGCAGCGCGTTGATCTTCCCCTCGATGCCGCGGACGCCGAACCCGCCCGGAATGATCACCCCGTCGACGCCGTCCAGCAGCGCCGCCGTGGCCTCCGGGGAGGAGCACTCGTCGGAGGCGACCCAGCGGACGTCGATCCGGGCGTCGACCGCGAACCCGCCGGCCCGCAGCGCCTCGGTGACCGAAAGGTAGGCATCCGGCAGGTCGATGTACTTGCCGACCATCGCCACGGTCAGCTCGTGGGCCGGCTGGTTCACCCGGCGCAGCAGCGTGTCCCACTCCGTCCAGTCGACGTCGCGGAACGACAGGCCGAGCCGACGGACCACGTAGGCGTCCAGGCCCTCCCGGTGCAGCACCTTCGGGATCATATAGATCGACGACGCGTCCGGCGCGCTCACCACGGCCTCGTCGTCGACGTCGCACATCAGCGCGATCTTCTTCTTCAGCCCGTCGGGCAGCGGCCGGTCGGAGCGGCAGACCAGGGCGTCGGGCTGCAGGCCGATGCTGCGCAGCGCGGCAACGGAGTGCTGGGTCGGCTTGGTCTTCAGCTCGCCGGACGGCGCCAGGTAGGGAACCAGGCTCACGTGGACGGTAAGCGCGTTGTCCCGGCCGACCTCGTGCCGGACCTGCCGGATCGCCTCCAGGTATGGCAGGGACTCGATGTCGCCGACGGTGCCGCCGACCTCGGTGATGACGACGTCCACGTCGTCGGTGGCCAGCCGGCGGATCCGGTTCTTGATCTCGTCCGTGATGTGCGGCACGACCTGCACGGTCTGGCCCTGGTAGTCGCCGCGCCGCTCCCTGGCGATGACGGCCGAGTAGACCTGGCCGGTGGTGACGTTGGCGCTGGCGTCCAGGTCGACGTCGAGGAACCGCTCGTAGTGGCCGATGTCCAGGTCGGTCTCGGCGCCGTCGTTGGTGACGAACACCTCGCCGTGCTGGAACGGGTCCATCGTGCCCGGGTCGACGTTGAGGTACGGGTCCAGCTTCTGCATGGTCACCCGTAGGCCGCGGGCCTTCAGGAGCCGCCCAAGGCTGGACGCCGTCAGCCCCTTGCCCAGGCTGGACGCCACCCCGCCGGTGACGAAGATGTGCTTGCTGACGTGTGCCTGAGCCACCCACACTCCCGTGGTCATGCCAGCCGGACGAACCCGGCCGGTCCACGGGACTTCAGAGTATCCTCCCTCCCCGCAGATCTGCCCGCCCGGGGTGGTTGGTAAAGCCAAGGTCGTACCGCCCCGGGGC
>JADGHD010000262.1 GCA_019689615.1 Frankia sp.
GCTGTCGATGTCGACCCCGCCGCCCGGCGCGGCCACCCAGGACGAGATCGACCGGGAGATCGCCGCCGTGCACGCCGCGGCGGCGGCGGCGCCCACCGAGGCAGACAGGCAGGGCCAGCCGCGGCTGGACTTCCTGCCCTACCGCAGCACCGCGCTGCGCCACCCGTCCCGGCCGCTGGTGTACGCCGGGCCCACGCCGACCGAGCTGTCCGGCCCGGTGTGGGGCCGCGCCGACGTCAGCGAGCTGGACTGCGACCTGACCATCAACCACGCCGGCGAGCCGATGGGCCAGCGCATCATCGTCACCGGCCGGCTGCTGGACCGGGCCGGCCGGCCGGTGCGCGGCCAGCTCATCGAGATCTGGCAGGCCAACGCCGCCGGCCGGTACGCCCACCGCCGCGAGATCCACCCGGCCCCGCTCGACCCCAACTTCACCGGGGTGGGCCGGGCGCTGACCGACGACGACGGCTGCTACCGGTTCGTCACCATCCGGCCGGGCTCGTACCCCTGGGGCAACCACATCAACGCCTGGCGGCCGTCGCACATCCACTTCTCGGTGTTCGGCACGGCGTTCACCCAGCGCCTGGTCACCCAGATGTACTTCCCGGGCGACCCGCTCATCCCGTATGACCCGATCTTCCAGTCGATCACGGACGCGCGGGCCCGCGAGCGGCTGATCGCCGCCTATGACCACTCGCTGACCGTGCCCGAGATGGCGCACGGCTACCGCTTCGACATCGTCCTCGACGGCCCGGACGCCACCTGGCGGGAGAACGGGTGATCGCGGTCCCGACCGGCCCGCGCGCCACCCGCGGGTATCCAGCGCCAGCCGCACCTTCAGGAGAGGAGCACTGACATGGCCAGCGCCACCACCGCCACGCCAGCCGCCGGCGTGGGCCTGCTCCCGCCGTCACCGGCGCAGACCATCGGCCCGTACTACGCGATGGCGTTGGAGTATCCCGACGGCCCCGACGTCGCGCCGGCCGGCCACCCCGACACCATCGTCCTGCACGGCGGCGTGTACGACGGCGCCGGCGTCCCGATCCCGGACGCGCTGCTGGAGTTCTGGCAGCTGGCCCCGGACGGCTCCGTCCCCGGGGTGCCCGGCTCGCTGCGCCGGGACGGCCTGGGCTTCACCGGCTTCGGCCGGGTGTCGGCCAACGGGGCGGGGCGGTGGCGGCTGCGCACGCTGCCGCCCGGCGCGCCGGCCGGCGGCGGGCTGCCCCACATCGCGGTCACCGTGTTCGCCCGCGGCCTGCTCAGCAACCTGTTCACCCGGATCTACCTGCCCGCCGACGCGGCGGAGCCCGAGCGCGACCCGCTGCTGGCCGGCCTGCCGCCCGAGCAGCGCGCCACGCTGATCGCCGTCGCCGAGTCCGAGCGGGTCTTCCGCTTCGACATCCGGCTGCAGGGCCCGGGCGAGACCGTCTTCCTCACCTATGGCTGACGGCCCAGCGCCCCCGTCCGCGGCCGCCGCGACGGCCCAGCGCGTCACGGCGATACCCGCGGACGGGGAGTGGCCCTTCGGGTCTGGCGGCGGGGTGAGCGAGCGAGCATGCTCTGCGGACATGACCGCGCAGCCGCCGGGGCCCGGTGGGCGCGACGAGGCGCACGGGCGGCCGGCCGAGGCCGCGCCGCCCGGCCGGGACGACGAGGGTGCCGACGTCGGGCTGCTGGCCCCGGTGTGGGCCGGCAGCGCCGTCGAGCGGCTGACGTCCGACGCCGCCTGGCTGCGGGCGATGCTCGCGGCCGAGGCGGCGCTTACCCGCGCCTGGGCGGCGGTGGGACTGGCTCCGGCCGCCGCGGCGGCCGCCGTCGACACCGCGTGCGCCGAGCTGTCCCGGCTTGACGCCCGTGACCTCGCGCTGCGGGCACGTGCCGGCGGAAACCCGGTGATCCCGCTGGTCCGTGACCTGCGGGCGGCCGTGGCCGCCCGGGACCTGGCCGCCGCCGGCTATGTCCACCTGGCCGCGACCAGCCAGGACATCCTCGACACCGCGACCATGCTGGTCGCCCGGGCGGCGCTGGGCGCGCTCGCCGCCGACCTGGCCCGGGCGGAGGCGGCGCTGGCGGCGCTGGCCCGCCGCCACCGGGACACGCCGCTGCCGGCGCGCACGCTTACCCAGCACGCCGTGCCGACGACGTTCGGCCTCAAGGCCGCCGGCTGGCGCGCCCTGGTCCTCGACGCCGCCGCCCGCGTCGACGCGCTGCTCGCCACCGGCCTGCCAGCCCAGCTCGGCGGCGCCGCCGGCACCCTGGCGGCCGCCGTCGCCACCGCCAGGGCCGCCGGCCCGCCCGGGACGCCCACGCTCACCGAGCCACCGCAGAACCTCGCCGTGCGGCTGATGGCGGCGTTCGCGGCCGAGCTGGGGCTCGCCGAGCCGGTGCTGCCGTGGCACGTGCTGCGCACCCCGGTCGCCGACCTCGGGGCCGCGCTCGCGTTCACCACCGGCGCCCTCGGCAAGATCGCCGCCGACGTGCTCCTCGGGGCCAGGACCGAGTCCGGGGAGCTGGCCGAGCCGTCGGGCGGTGGCTCGTCGGCGATGCCGCACAAGAGCAACCCGGTCCGGGCGACGCTGGTCGTCGGGGCCGCCAGGGCGTGCGCGCCGCTCGCCGCGACGCTGTTCGGCGCGCTGGTCGCCGAGGACGAGCGGCCGGCCGGCGCCTGGCACGCCGAGTGGCAGCCGCTGCGGGAGGCGCTGCGGCTGGCCGGCGGCGCCGCGGCGGTCCTCGCCGACCTGGTGTCCGGCCTGCGGGTGGACGAGGCGGCGATGCGCGCCCACCTTGGCCTGACCGGCGGCCTGATCGTCTCCGAGCGCCTCGTGGCCGAGCTTGGGCAACGGATCGGCGCCGCGGCCGCCCGCGAGCTCACCGAGCGCGCCGCCCGCGCCGCTGGCCACGGCCGCCCGTTCGCCGACGCCGTGCTCGACCAGTTCGGCGAGCTGGCCGGCGAGCGCCCGGAGCTGGCCGGCGCGCTGACCGCGGGCGAGCTCGCCGCGCTCCTCGACCCGGCCGGCTACACCGGCGCCGCCGGCGCCCTCGTCGACCGCGCCCTCGTCGGCGACCGCGGCGTCACCGCCGCCGCGACGCGACCAGCCACCCCGCCCGCCGGGGGCGCCGCCGGGGCCCGCGCCGGGCCGGGCGGGTGAGGCACGTGGGCGAGCGCACGGCTGACGGCGGCGGACCGACACAGGAGGGGACATGAGCGGGCCGAGCCCGGCGGGAAACGGGGCGACGGCGGGCCGGTGGCTGCCGGGCCACCGGATGGACGGGGCGCCGCACGGCCCGGCGCTGCTGCTCGGCCCGTCGCTGGGCACGAGCCTCGGCGTCTGGGACGAGCTGGTCGCCGTCCTGGGCAGCGGCCGGCGGGTGATCCGCTACGACCTGCCCGGCCACGGCCGGTCTGCCGCCACTGCGGGCACGCCCGGCACCGGCGGTGTTGGGACCGGCGCGGTGCCTGGCGCGGCCGCCGACCCGGAAGGGGTGGCGAAGCTGGCCCGCGGCGTGCTCGACCTGGCCGACACGCTCGGCGTCGACCGGTTCGCCTACGCCGGCATCTCGCTCGGCGGCGCGATCGGCCTGTACCTCGCCCGCCACCACCCGGACCGGGTCGCCTCGGTCGCCGCGGTCTGCTCGTCCGCCCATTTCGGCCCGCCGGCCGGCTGGCTGGAGCGGGCGAGCGCGGTCCGCCGGCACGGCACCGCCAGCCTGACCGGGACGGCCGCGGCCCGCTGGTTCACCCCGGCGCTGTCCGCCCGGGCGCCCGAGCGGGTCGCCGAGCTGCTCGGCGACCTGGCCGCCGCCGACGACGCCGGCTACGCCGCCTGCTGCGAGGCGCTCGCCGGCTACGACCTGCGCGGCGAGCTTGACAAGATCGAGGTGCCCGTCCTGGTCATCGCCGGCCGGGACGACCCGGCGACCCCGCCGGCGCACGCCCGCGTGCTCGCCGACGGGATCCGCGGCGCGACCCTCGTCGAGCTCGCGGACGCGGCCCACCTCGCCCCGGTGGAACAGCCGGCCGCGGTCGCCGCCGCGATGACCGCCTTCCTTGACCAGCACAGCCCGCTCCCCGGCCGGCCGGGGGCCGCCGAGAGCAGGCGGCCCGACGGCTGGGCCACGCGGGTCGGCGACGCCGAACGGTACGCCGCCGGCATGGCGGTCCGCCGGGTAGTGCTCGGCGACGCCCACGTCGACGCGGCCACCGCCGCCCTCACCCCGCTGACCGCCGACTTCCAGGACCTGATCACCCGGTACGCCTGGGGCGAGATCTGGACCCGCCCCGGCCTGGACCGCAGGACCCGCAGCGTGATCACGCTGACCGCGCTGGTCGCCGGCGGGCACCACAACGAGCTCGCGATGCACGTCCGGGCGGCGCTGCGCAACGGCCTGACCCGGGACGAGATCGCCGAGGTGCTGCTGCAGACCGCCATCTACTGCGGCGTCCCGGCGGCGAACACCGCGTTCGCCATCGCCCGGGACACCCTGGCGGCGCTCGACGCCGCCGCGGACGGACAGCCATGACCACGAACACGACCACGGCTCGGCGCCCGGCGCGGCGGCCAGCCAGACAAGGGGGGACGCGATGACGCGGACCGAAGTTGCGATCATCGGCGCCGGACCGGCCGGGCTGCTGCTGTCGCACCTGCTGCACCAGCGTGGCATCGACTCGGTGGTGCTGGAGGCGCGCTCCCGCGAGTACGTCGAGCACCGCCAGCGGGCCGGCATGCTCGAGCAGGGCACCGTCGACGTGCTGCGGGCCAGCGGGCTGGGAGACCGGATGGACCGGGTCGGTCTCGTCCACCACGGCATCGAGCTGCGCTTCGACCGCCGCGGCCACCGCATCGACTTCCCGTCGCTCACCGGCGGCAAGTCGGTCATGGTCTACGCCCAGACGGAGATCGTGAAGGACCTGGTCGCCCGCCGGCTCGCCGACGGCGGCGCGGTGCTGTTCGAGTCGGAGGCGGTCGCGCTGGAGGGGGCCGAGTCCGACACCCCCCTCGTGCGGTTCCGCCCGGCCGCGGCCGGCGAGGGCGCCGGCGGGCCGGAGCAGGAGCTGCGCTGCGACGTGATCGTCGCCTGCGACGGCTACCACGGGATCGGCCGGCCGACGCTGGCCGCGCTGCCCGCCGCCGGCCTGCGGATGTGGGCGCGCGACTACCCGTTCGCCTGGCTCGGCGTGCTCGCCGACGTCGCGCCGTCCTGCGACGAGCTGATCTACGCCCGGCACGAGCGCGGCTTCGCCCTGCACAGCATGCGCTCGCCCAGCGTCAGCCGGCTCTACCTGCAGGTGCCGCCGGACGCAGACCTCGCCGACTGGCCGGACGAGCGGATCTGGGACGAGCTGGAGGCCCGCTTCGAGGTGGACGGCGACTTCAAGCTCGGCCGCGGCCCGATCACCGAGAAGAGCATCACCCCGATGCGCAGCTTCGTCTGCTCGCCGATGCGCCACGGGCGGCTGTTCCTCGCCGGCGATGCCGCGCACATCGTCCCGCCGACCGGCGCCAAGGGCCTCAACCTGGCCGTCTCCGACGTCACCCTGCTCGCCACCGCGCTCACCCGCTGGCTGCGCGGCGGGGACCCGTCCGGCGTCGACAACTACTCACAGGCGGCGCTTCGCCGGATCTGGCGGGCCGAGCACTTCTCCTACCTGATGACGAGGATGCTGCACGTCGACCCGGCCGCGGACGCCTTCGACCACCAGCTCGCCCTCGCCCAGCTGCGCTACATCGCCAGCTCCGCCGCGGCGGCCGCCACGATCGCGGAGAACTACGTCGGCCTGACCTCGGTGTAGGGCCTGTTGCGGCGACCTGCGGGAGCGGCCGGGCCGCGTCCCGCGGGCCGTCAGCCGGCCGGACGACGCCCCACCCGGCGATGATCTCGCCGGGTGGGCAGCCGGACGCGCCCGGCGCCGGTGGCCCGCAACCCCCGGGCCACATCGGGCGATCACGGTGGCGCTGATCGCCGATCGTGGCCTGGTGCGGCCGCCTACGGGCCCTGTTCGCGGCCGGTCGGGGCAGATCCCGTGATCTCGGCCGGGCTGACGGCGGCGGTGTAGAGCCTGGCGAGACCGCGCATGTAGTCGACGAGCTCCGGCGGGCGCACGACCGTGAACGGGGCGCCAACCGAGCCCAGGACCTGCGCCGGCCAGCCGAGGTCGTCGACGCTCATCCGCAGCCGGCAGGCCTCGTCGGCGCCGCCGTCACCGCCCGGGCCGTCCGGGTCGCCCAGCCCGTCCGAGTTGGCGGGCCCGACCGCGGGGGCCTCGGCCCGCGCGCCCGCGGCCGGGTGCGGGTCCTCGGCGTTCTGTGCCGGGACGGGCCGGTGCACCGGCTCGACGAGGCCCCAGCGGCCGACGGCCCGGCGCACGCGGCTCGCCGGCGCCTGGATCAGGGCCTCGACGTCGTAGCGGGCGCCGCGGGGCGGCGCGGAGCGGACCGAGTCGCGGACGAAGGCGGCCGCGTCGCCGCCGGGGACCTCGCGCGGCCGGAAGCGCATCCCGGTGGCCGTTGGCGCGCTGATCCGGTCGACCCGGTACGTGCGCCACGCCGCCCGGTCGACGTCGAAGCCCAGCAGGTACCACCGGCCGCCGAGGGAGACCAGCCGGTTCGGCTCGACCCGCCGGCGGGTCGGGACGCCCTCGCGGTCGGTGTAGTCGAACCGCAGCTGCTCGTCCGCCCTGGCCGCGAGCGCGATCGTGGTGAGCACGCCGGCGTCGACCGGCGGGCCTGCGATCGGGACCGGGACGCTGTAGGAGGACAGCGCGTCGGCGCGGTGGCGCAGCCGGCGCGGGATCACCTGGATGATCTTGGCGAGCGCGCGCACCGCCGGCTCCTCGATCCCGGCGACCGACCCGGCGACGGCGCTGCGCAGGCCGACGACGACCGCCACCGCCTCGTCGTCGTCCAGCAGCAGCGGCGGCACGGCGGCCCCGGGCCGCAGCTGGTAGCCGCCGGCGGTGCCCCGGCTGGCCTGCACCGGGTAGCCCAGCTCGCGCAGCCGGTCGACGTCACGGCGCAGCGTCCGCGCGCTGACCCCGAGCCGCTCGGC
>JADGHD010000263.1 GCA_019689615.1 Frankia sp.
CCCAGGGGCGGCGTAGGTCGGTGGTGGGCTTGCGGGCGGGCCGGAGCTGGGTGTGGGCGGCGAGGATGAGCCAGGTCCAGCGGCCCGCCGCGTGGGGGGCGCGGATTTTCGGGGCTGTCCAGCCGAGGGTCTGCCTGGACAGCCGGGAGGTGTGCCCCAGGCCGAATCGTCGGGGGAACGCCTGCCGGGCGCGGCGAGCCGGCTGACCACGTCCCGGGCCTGGGTGGCGGCCACCGTGGTGGTCGTCAGGGCCGAGACGAAATTCGAGTGCCCCCATACAGGATGAATCCACCGGCCCCGGCAGGCCGGTGGATTCCTTTTGTCGTGATCGCTTGCTGCTGATCGCTCGAACGTCGGTGGCGTGAGGTGCCGTCCGGCGTGATCAGGAAGTGTCCGCGGCTGGACGCGCCAGGCGGCGGCAGGTCGCGTCCAGCCGGACGCGCTGGTCGCCGAGCCTCTACCGAAGCAGCTCGCGGGCAACGATCATTCGTTGCACTTCGGATGCTCCCTCACCCAGCCGCTTCACCCGCAGGTCGCGAAACCAGCGCTCCAGCGGCATCTCCTTGGAGAGGCCGAGCGCGCCGAACATCTGTACGCACCGGTCCAGCACCCGGTACGCCGTTTCGGTGCCGAACACCTTGCAGACCGAGGCGTCGACCTTCACATCACGGCCGAGATCTGCCTCCCAGGCCGCCTGGTACATCAGCAGCCGGGCAGCGCGCAGCTCGATCTCGCTGTCCGCGATCATCCACTGGATGCCCTGCTTGTCTGCCAGCCGGGAGCCGAAGACCTCCCGCTGCTTGACCCACTCGATCGCCATCTCCAAGGCGTACTGGGCGATGCCGATCGGGCCGGCGGCATAGGTGATCCGGCCGGAGACCAGGAAGTCCGACGCCAGATGGAATCCTCCGCCCTCCGGGCCGATGCGGTTGTCCACGGGCACCCGCACGTTGTCAAAGTGCAGCTCGTAGGGGGCGTAGGAGGTCATCACGTCGATCGGGCGCTTGGACAGCCCAGGGGTGTCCGACTCGACGATAAAGCAGCTGATGCCGTCACGCCGACCCGGCTCGCCGGTGCGGGCGTAGACGACACCCCATGGGGCGGTGCCCGCGTGTGTTGTCCATGTCTTCGTGCCGTTGATCACGTAGTGGTCGCCGCACCGCTCTGCCCGGCAACGGATGGCCCGTGCCGGGTCGGAGCCGCCGGAGGGTTCGCTGATCGCCGTGAACGCGCGGCCGACCTGGCCCTCGATGATCGGTCGCGCGTAGCGCTCGAACTGCTCCGGAGTCGCGGAGAACATGACGTTCGGCGGGTTGCCGCCGAACGCGCCGCAGGCAGGGAAGAACGCCCCCATCCGGCATCGGGCAGCCTCCTCTGCGACCACCACCTGACCGAGCACGCTCAGTCCGGCGCCGCCGAACTTCCGCGGTGTCTGCAGGGCCCACAGACCCAGCGCTCGGGCTTTCCCCTGCAGCGGCATGAGCAGGTCGGCGGGCAGTCCGGCGGAGTCGTGGGGAAGGCTGTCCTCCAGTGGGCGGACCTCGGTCTCCATGAACCGGCGCACGGTCTCGGCGAGCATCCGGAGCTCCTCCGGCAGCTCCCACGCCCCGTTGGGAAACCTCTCGGTTTCGCCGGGCAGCGCTATCTCCACGGACATGGCGTCTCCTTGTCTCTCAAGTGGCTACGGAATCAGCGGCGGCTACGGATATCTCCGGGTGGTGCGGTCAGGTCCGCTCGGCCGCGACCGCGCAGACTCGCGAGGTTGCTGACACCGTCGGTGATCGCCGCGTCGACGACTTGGCCGCGACCGGAGCCGTGCCGTTCGAAGAGGGCGGCGAGGATGCCGATCACCAGGTAGGTGGAACCGCCGCCGAAGTCACCGACCAGGTTGAGCGACACCACCGGCGGCCCGCCGGAATGACCGATCGCGTTCAGCGCACTTGTTAGCGCCAGGTGGTTGATGTCGTGCCCGGCCCGGGATGCCATCGGGCCCTGCCGGCCCCAGCCGGTCATTCGTGCGTAGATCGGCCGTGGGTTGCGGGCCGCGCAGTCGGCTGAGCCGACTCCGAGGCGTTCGGTCACCCCTGGCCGGGAGTCCTCGATCAGCACGCCGACGACCGCGATAGGTCGAGCACGGCGGCGCGCTGCGTGGCATCGGTCAGGCCGGCCCCGACCGCACGCCGGCCACATTGCATCGGATCGCACGGCGCGCCCCTGCGCAGACAGCGTCCCCGGGCGCTGCACCCCGACCATGGTCCGCGCCGAGATCGGCAAGCATCATCGCGGCCTGTGGACCAGGCACCATCCCAGCCAGCTCCATCACCCGGATGCCCCCAGAGGCCCCTTGGGCCTGCCTGCGCTGACAACGCCTCCCTCCGACTCCCGATCCACGGGGGTCACCGCCCCAGCCCGCCATCTGACAGTGTGTTTACCAAAAATTGCCTGTTGATGTGGAATCTGCGTGGGAACGTGTCCCGCGTCAAGATCTTGGCTCAGAAATCCTGGCCTGAAGGTTGGGGGTTTTCGATCTAGGTTTGGTTGGGCTTGGGCCCAGGGGTGGGACCGAGGTGTGCCTCGATCGGCCGGCGCATCCTGAGCGCCTCGTGCGGCCGCCTCAGGTTGAAGACCTGCCGGTAGGCCTCGGCCTCGCGGACCAGGTCATCGAGGGTCTCGATCTCGTGCCGGTAGAGGTGCTCGTACTTCAGTGAGCCGAACGCGCGCTCGCGCACCCCGTTCTGGCCGGGGCTGTGCCGCCGCGTGCGGATGTGGAGCAGCTCGTCGTCGCGGCCGGCGAGGAAACGGGCGAACGCCGTGCCGCGGAAGGCCGGGCCGTTGTCGGTGACGAGCCGGATCCTGCGGATCCTTCCGCTGGGCGGGTCGCAGAGCAGCTCGGCGAGGCTCATCTGACCGAGCCGTTCGGCCTCGGCGATCGCGAGCTCGACCGCGGCGATCGCGTCAGCGCCGGTCGTCGTCGGGGAGATGTGCCAGCCGAACTCGTACTTGCTGTAGTAGTCGCAGACGCCGGCGAGTCGCCAGACACCGCCGGTCGTGGTCTCGAACTCGGAGAAGTCCAGCTGCCAGACCTGCAGCGGACCGGTCGGCGGGTCGGCGAACGCGGCCTTGCGGGCCTTCGCGAGCTCACGGCGTTCGCCCTGGTAGTCGACCGGCTGGAGCAGCCCGCGGCGGCGTAACGCCCGCTCGACCGACGACACCGACGCCTCATGGCCGTCAACAGCCATCATCGCGTGGATCTTCCGATGCCCCCACGCCGGCCAGTCCGCGGCGTACTTCGCCGCCACCGGCTCGACCACGTCGACGACCGGCGCCGGCCACGGACCCTCCCCCGCCCGCCGACCCGCACGCGCAGCCGCCTGCCAGCGCGTATACGAACGACGCGGGATGCCGAGCCGGGCACAGAACCTCGTGGTCGGCATCCCCGCCTCGACCCTGATCACCTCAAGGTCCTCGAAGGGCCCAGCCGGCCCTCCGCGGACTTCTTCCACACCCGGATCTCGACATGCGCCTCACCCAGCGCCGTCTTGAGCTCCTCGACCTCGGCCGCCAACGCCTCCTCCCGCGACGACGCCCGCGACGACCCGCCCGAGGCCAGGCCCTGCTTCCCGGACTCCAGAAACGCCTGCTTCCACTTGGACACCGACGTCTCACTGACCTTGTTCCGCCGCGCCGCCTCCGCGACCGTCAACTCCCCGGCCAACACCGACAACACAATCCGGATCTTGTCCTCAACCGGGATCACCGGCGGACGACTCATCTCGATCTCCTAGGGCTCAGGGCCAACAAACCCCTGTGCCAGAGATCCTGACGCACGCCAGCCTCGCCGCCGTCCGCGACGGCGCGAACGGCACCCCGGCGAGCAGCCCACCCGCCTCGTCCAGACGCAGCCGGTCCAACCCGGCCAGCGTCGCCTGCCCCGCCAACTGCGCCGTGGCCAGCCCGACCAGCAACTGACCGCCCGTCAACCCCCGCGCCCGCCGTTTCACCGACCCGACCAGGCCGTCCAAGGCCTCAACGACCCCGAGCCGGCCCACCAACACGGCGAGGGCGGCCAGCCCCGCCAGCCCTGTCAACGACCGGTCCACCGGCCCGATCCGAACCCAAGAGGCGCGTTTCCGCGCCCCGGCCGATCTGCGTAGTCTGTCCACCCGGCGGGTGCCTCTCGTCAGGACGTCATCGGATGGTGTGGTAACCCCGATTCTCCCTGGACGGCAGGCACCCGCTCACGTTCCAGCGATCTACAACCCCCCAACATCACCAGCTACTGGCGAATCTAGGTCAGAGCCGACCGCCTTGGCCGGGGCCGATCTCGCTGCCAGGACGACAGCGGGACTGTGCCGTGAACGGTGGTTCCGGCAGGTTGATCAGTAGCTGGCCGCTGACGGCCAGCGGTCACGGAACGTGATGGCGAAGGCGTCGATGACTGGTTTCCAGCGGACGGCCCAGCGGGCGCGGCCGGTCCCGGTCGGGTCGAGGCTTCGGGTCACAAGGTACAGGCACTTCAACGCTGCCTGGTCGGACGGGAAATGCCCGCGGGCGCGGACGGCGCGGCGGTAGCGGGCGTTGAGGCTTTCGATCGCGTTCGTGGAAGACAGGACGCGGCGTATTCCCACGTCGTGGCCGAGGAACGGGATGAACTCCTCCGTGCGACACGAGGTCGCACATGTCAAGTGGATGCGTCGATGGGAGGCCGTGATGGCGGTGACGTAGCCCAGGTCCGTGCTCGGCGGCCTGTTCCCGCCCCGGCGTGCGTCACGGGTGACTGTGGGGTGCGAAGCCTGGGGTTCAAGCCGAAGGGTTCCCGTTCCATCCGGGGGCTACGGGTGAGGGAAAGACCGGGCGGGTGAACGTGAGTGAACCCTCGGTGTTGCCTCGTCATCGTTGAGGCCCGCGGATGGGATGTGGTAGCGGGCCGAGCAGGGCTGGCCGTTGAGAAGCGGCAGGCGCCGGTGGGGAGAGAGCGACCCAGCCGGGAGAGCACCGCCGCCCCGGGGTCGAGAGGGCACCCAATCCGGTCGTGTCTTGCGTGTGCGGAACGTGGCAATCCCGATGGGGTCCGGCGTGGCGTTCGCCGCTGCCGGTGGGCTGACCGTGAGGGAGGCTGAGGTCCCCAGCGGGGGAAGGATGACCCGAGAAGCGAATGCCGGTGGCCGAAAGGCGACGGGAAACCACGCGGTCATGGCCCGACCCCCTCGGGCTGGTGTGGATAACCGGCCGGATAGGGACAGGTGTCCTGGCCTGAAAGGGCGCTGACGCGGGTCGGGTGGACCTGTGAAGGTGGCGATGACGGCAGCGCTGGAACGAAGGGCATGTTGGACGCCGTGGTCGAGGCCGCGGTGAACGGACCGGAGGACGAGCCCGACGGCTGGGACCGGGTTGACTGGGACCGGGCGGAACGGGAAGTACGGCGCCTGCGGCAGCGGATCTTCACGGCGTCGCGGGACGGGGACCTCAGACGGGTCCGTAGTCTGCAACGGTTGATGCTGCGTTCCCGCTCGAACGCCCTGGTGGGCGTGCGGCGGGTGACGGAGCGCAACGCCGGCCGGACGACGGCCGGCGTGGCAGGGCCCCGGCAAAGTTGCTGTTTAGCAACGAAGGCTTGTGATCGTTTGTAGGGGTCGTTCGGGGTGGCGGGCCTGGTGGCGGAGCGCCTGGGCGATGTTGGTGGCGCCGGCCAGGCGCAGGATGGTGATGGCGAGGTTGCGCAGGCTGGCCATGACGCGGGGGCCGTTGCCGGTCCTGGCCTGGCTGTGGTCCTCGGCGAAGGTGACGTCACGGACCCAGTGGAGGCGGTCCTCGATCAGCCAGTGGCCGCGGGCGATCTCGCCGAGCAGGGCGGGGCTGGCCTGGTGGGTCGGCAGGCTGGTGACCAGGTAGACGGTCTCGGTCCCGGCTGGTCCGCCGGCGACCGGCTGGCGGCGGCGGACGATCCGGATGGCCTGGATGGCGTGCGGGAACAGCAGGCCGGCGCGGACCTCGGTGGCCTTCACCGCGCGGTACTCGACGCGGCCATGGCCCCTGTTCCGACCGCGGGCGGCGGTGCGGACCTTTCCCCAGGGCAGGGCGGCGAGCTGGGCGTGTAGCCGGGGCTGGTTGGCCTTCACCGTGAGCAGGTAGTGCGCGCCGCGGCCGACGAGCCAGCCGGCGGTCTCGCGCTGGGTGTGCAGGGCGTCGGCGGTGACGATCGCGCCGGCCAGGGGCACGTCGGCCAGCAGGGTGCGCAGGGCGGGGACCTCGTTGGACTTCTCGTCGACGGCGACCTGGCCGAGCACGGCGCCGGTGGCGTGGTCGAGCGCGGCGAGCAGGTGCCGGCCGGTGGTGTCGCCGCTTCGGGAGCCGCGCAGCGTCTTGCCGTCGACCGCGATCCGCCGCCCGCCCGTCGGCGGTGCCGTGGCGGTGGACGCCCACGCGCCGAGGGCCTGGTCGAGCGCGTCGACGTCGAGGGCGGCGAACACCCGGCGAAACGTCGACTCGTCCGGTACCCGGGCGGCTCCGAGCAGCACGCAGACCGTCTCACCGGCGTCGGCGGACCACTCGCCGATCGCCGTGAACGACCGGGCGCCGGCCAGCACCGCGCACGCGGCCAGGGTCAGCACGACCGGCAGGCGGTGGCGCACCCCCCGGCGCTTCCGCGGGTCCGGGACCCGGCCAAAGACAGCCAGCAGGCCGGTCGGCCCGACCGGGGGCAGCTGGTCGGCGGCGGCGGCCAGCTGATCGAGAGCAGGGCAGGACGGTGATAATGGTGCGGCGGGCATGGCACCTCGGGACACGGTCTGGCTGGCGTAGGAACCTCCAGGATCACCCAGGGGTCATGTCCGCACCTGTTCAGGGCCGCGCCCCACGAGCCGACCAGCCACACACCCCCATCCACAAACCGGGCGACGGTCTACGACTCGCTACCAAGCAAACTTGCCGGGGCCCTGATGGGGAACCGCTACGACAGGGCGAAGAAGACGCGGTTGTTGTCGAAGGACAGCGTCTCCTCGACGATCCAGGCGCCGCCTTCGATTTGGTCGGCGGGG
>JADGHD010000264.1 GCA_019689615.1 Frankia sp.
GGCTGGGGCTGGGAGGCGCGGCGGGCGGGCCCGGTGCGGCGGGTGACCGGGGCACGGCGCTGGCCGTTCGCGGCCGCCGGCCCCGTCGGCCCCGTCGGCGGCACCTGGGTGACCGGAACGGCCGGGGTGGCGGCGCCCGGCACCGCGACGGCCCGACCGGCGGGCGCCACCGGCGTGGCCGGCGTCGTCGGCTTCCACAGGGACTGTGGCACCGGTGTGCGGCGGGCCGGCGTGACGGGGGTCAGCAGCTTGGCGAACGCGGCGTCCGAGGTGTGCAGCGAGGTCTCGAAGACCTCGGCGCGCCGGGTGATGTCCATGACGTTGCCGCCCATCACCGCGAGGTCGGCCGGGCCGGGGCAGACCGCCAGCACCCTGGCGCCCGTCGCCTCGGCCAGCGAGATCTCCCGGACCAGCCGGCGGGTGGCCGAGCGGCGCAGCTGGCGTTCCACCGCCGCGATCGGGTGGCGCGGCCGGTCGGTCTCGAAGGCGCAGGCCGGCGCGAGCACCACGATCTCGTCGAGGCCGCCGGCGGCGCACAGGTCGAGCGACGTGGGCGAGCGGGTGCCGCCGTCGATGTAGCGCCGGCCTTCGATGCGGACCGGGGCGAACCAGCCGGGGACCGCGCAGGAGGCCATCACCGCGTCGGGCAGCGGCGCGACCGGGGACGCCTCGGCGCCGAACAGCACCCGGTCGCCGGTGTCGAAGTCCATCGCGGCCACGCGGATGTGCGCCGGCCAGTGACCGTCCTCGACCTCGTGGCGCGCGGCCGTCTTGGCGATCAGCTCGCCGATCGCGGAGATCTTGCCGCGGCCCTGCGGCAGCAGCGCCGCGACCGCCACCATCGGCGTCACCCGGGTGGGGTGCAGGGCGCTGGCGGTCAGCAGCCGGGGCGAACCGATCCGCATCGCGGGCCGGGGCGGCAGCGTCGGCCCGAGGTCGCGGTAGTCGAGCACCGGCGCGTTCTTCGGGTACACGCCCCGCTCCGAGTCGGCCATGGTGTCCACGGACACCCCGAGCCCCAGCAGGGCCGCGAGGACCGAGCCGGCAGAGGTGCCCACGATCACGTCGAACGACCGTACGTCAAGGCCCGTCCGGCTCTGGTAGGCGCGCAGCGCGCCGATCATCCAGGCGGAGCCGAGCACCCCGCCGGCTCCGAGGACCAGGCCCCGGCGCGGCGCGCGTTTCCGAGCCATCCGCCATTCACCTCCCAGCGGGCGGCCGGAGTGCCGGCCCCGAGGACGCCGCGGGCGCGCGGTGGTCCGCGCGCCCGGCGTGTCTCGGTGGCCGCAGTCCACACCCGGCGCCCCGTCGGTCCCGCGGCTCCGCCGCGCCGCACCGACGGAGGGGTGAGGCGGGTGCCCCGCCGTCCTCGCCGGGCCGCGCGATGGCTCGCCCCGGGCCGCGGGGACGGCCGGGCGGTTCCGGTCCGCGGTCCGCGTTGACCGCTTCGTCACGCGTGTCTCGTCCGCTGGTCAGCCGTCGCCGGGTGGCGGGCCGATAACTGGACGGCGACACGCGGCACATCCTCCTGGCGCGGTTAGTCCTCCTCGCCACCCTCCGTGAAGCTGGTTTCCAGCACGCCCCACGAGCGCAGCCGGTCAGCGAACTCCTGGGGCGTGGTGTCGTGCAGCAGCGCGAGCGCGCGCAGGTCACCGTCACGGATCGACAGGACGTGCCCGGCGTAGTCGTCGCGCTGCCGCTGGATCTGGGCGACCCACCGGCGGACCAGCGCCGAGGTGTCCGGCGGCGCCTGGGCCAGCTTCTCCAGGTTCAGCACGGTGCGCGGCCGGCGTTCCCGCGGCGGCAGCTGGTCCTCGTTCGGCAGCAGCGCCGAGACCGGCACCCCGTAGAAGGCCGCCAGCTCGGACAGCTGGTGGACGCTGATCATCCGGTCACCGCGCTCGTAGGAGCCGACCGCGGCGGTCTTCCACCGCCCGCGCGACTTCTGCTCGACACCCTGCAGCGACAGTCCCTGCTGAATCCGGATCGCCCGCAACCGGGCTCCGACAGCCTTCGCGTATTCCCGGCTCACCCGACTCACCCCCAGCCTCGAACGAGCGTCCAGACCCCTCCGTGAGCCCTCGACGACGCGGTGATCGCCGGCTGAACGTCACCGAAAGAACCCATTGATAACACTACGTGATCAATTACGCATGGTGCCGACCAGGTAGCACGACGGGACGGTTCAGTTAGACGTCACACCCCGGCAACCAACCGTGATCAGGCTCCCCCTCCTTCTGGCGACGGGCGGTGGCACCACCGGCGCAACGGACTTCACGGCATGGTGTCGATGCCCGGGAATCGCTCCCTGTAACCGCGGTCACTACAGGGAGCATCTGCCGTGCAGCGGTCGGTAGCGGTTGTCACCGACCGGCGGCGAGGTGGCGGGTACCACGGGCGCGGCGGGCACGCCCACCCCGGCCTGGCCGCCCCGGCCGGCCGACGAACTGGGCGGCCAGCTCCCGGATCGCGGCCCGGGCGGGCGATGCCGGGGCGGCCTCGCGCAGCAGCTGGCCGGCCGCCTGGGCGGCGTCCAGCGCCACCAGGTCATACGGCACGAGCGCGACCGGCTGGGTGCCGGTGTGCCGGGCGATCGCCCTGGCCACCTCCCGGCGGGGGTCACCGCCGGCCACCGACGCCCGCAGCCGGTTGACCACGACCAGCGGCGTCACGCCGGGCACCAGCTCGCGCAGGTCGGCGTAGGCGCGCACGAACCGGACCAGGCTCACCGGCTCGGCCGAGCTGACCGCGAGCACCGTGTCCGCGGCTGCCAGCACCGCGTGGGTCGCGCCGTTGCGCCGCGGCGCCGCCGTGTCGTAGCTGAGCTCCTCGTCGGCCTCCAGGCAGAAGCCGCAGTCCACGACGACGAAGCTGGCGAGCCGGCGGGCCAGGTCGATGACGTTGGTCAGCGGCGACGGCCGCAGCTCCGGCCAGCGCGACGGCCGGGAGATCCCGGGCAGGACCCGCAGCCCGCCGCCGAGGTCGCGGCACAGCACGGCGAGCCGCGGCACGTCGAGCGTGCCCTGGTTGGCGGCCCGGGCCGCCGCGGCGAGCCCCGGTGCCTCCTCGAGCAGGCCGACGAGCTGGCCGATCGAGCCGCCGTATGAGTCGGCGTCGACGAGCAGGGTGGGCGCGCCGAGGTCGGCGAGCTCGGCGGCGAGCGCGAGCGCGATCGTGGTCCTGCCCGGCGCGCCGGTCGGTCCCCAGACCGCGATCACGTGGCCGGTCCCCGCCGGGGGCGCCTCCGCCTCGGCGGGCGCCTCCTGCGCCGGGCCGGCCGGCGCCAGCGTGCCGTAGCCGGGGAAGGGCTGGCTGTAGCCGTGCGGGCCGATCGCCACCGGGCCGACCACGGGGCGCGCGGCCAGCGCCCGGGCCGCCTCGACGACCGCGGCGGCCACGTCGGCGGCGGTGGCGTCGGTGGAGATGACGGCCGCGACGCCGAGCTGGCGCAGCCGCCGCTCGGCCGCCTCGTCGCCCGGGGCGGTCAGCCCGACGACGGCGACGCCGGCATGGCCGAGCCGGGCCAGCGCATCCCGGTCCAGCCGGCGCAGGTCGGCGGACAGCAGCGCGGCCCGCGCGGCGCCCGTGGTGGCCGCGGCCAGCAGGTCGGGCAGGTCGACGCAGCGGCGGACGACCGTGACCCCGAGGTCCTGCCGGTCGAACGCGGACACCAGGCCGGCCTCGACGACCGCGTCGGTGACCGCGGTCAGGATCGGCAGGCTCACCGCGGGCCGTACCCCGGGACGGCGGTCGGCCCTGGCTCACCGACGCCGCCGCGGCCGTCCGGCTCCAGCTTCACGACGTCGACCCGCTCGCTCTGGGATGCGGCGACGGCGCGGATGGCGGCGTCGACCGGGACCCGCAACGTGATCGAGCGGTCGCCGGTCGCGATCCGCTCCTGGCTGACGTACTCGACATCGTGGAGGACGAGCACCTCGGTCCCGCCGCCGGCCGGGGCCTGCGGCTGCTGGTCTGGCTGGTCCCCGCCGGTGCCGGTGATCGCCCCGGCGCCGGCGGACTGGAAGACGTAGACGTCCACCCGGTCGCCCGGGGAGAGCTCCGGCAGCCGGCCGGCCTTGACGATGATCGGCACGAGCCGGGTGGCCGGGGCGTCCTCGCCGGCGAAGTCGGCGCCGCCGATCAGCTCGCCGGCGCTGACGGGGCGGGCGAGTGTCCCGCCGACCAGCTCGTCGATCCGGGAGCCGGGGTAGTAGCGGTGGACGGTGTCGTCGTCGAGCTGGGCCCGGGTGGTGGTCAGGTCGTCGGCGGTGACGACGTGGCCGGCGGGCAGGTCGGTGCGGGCGACGACCCAGGAGCCGGTCCGGTCGGCGGTGGCGAACAGCCGGGCCCCGACCACGACCGAGACCAGCACCAGAAGCACCCCGAGCAGCAGCCGGGTATCGCGCCAGCCACGCCGGCCCAGCCGGCGGGCCGGCGGCGACGGGGGCGGCGGCGCGATCGGCTCCGGCCGGACGGTCACGGGCGCCAGGTCGGTCACCGGTCTCTCCTCCATCCGGGACGGCGAGCTCGGGCGGCGAGCACGGCTCGGGCGGCGCACGACGGGCGAGGGTGCACGTTGTGGCACAGGGCGATGCCGCAACGCTTCGCGAACGGACGATCGCGTCTCACGGATATCACGACGACGGTGGCGTTCATTCGCGTCGCACAGCGTACGCGACCCACTCAAACGCGACCGTCCGGACAGGTCGGACACGCCAGAGGGCTGGTGCGCGGCCGGGCGGACGACGTGTCGGGGCGCCCGCCCGTCGGCGTCAGGAACACCGGGTCAGGGGTGGCCGGGACGGCGGTGACAGGGGGACGCGTCCGCCGCCCCGGCACCGGTTGGACGCGCCAGGCGGGCCAGACGATGCGTGCCCGGACCAGCTTTGGGCAGCCCGGCCGACGCCGGGGCCGGCAGGGCACGCGGCAGCGCCACGCAGCGACGGCGGAACGCGTCGCAACGCAGCAGAGCCAACACTTTGCGCGGTCAACGCTTACGAACGGGGGCAGCCGCGAGCATGCAAAAGCAGTCCCACGCATCCTGTCGTAGAAAGCTGGTACACACGTCATCAACACCCGCCGCCTCTGCCCCCGGCGTAGGGCGCGTCCCGCGGACCTTCGGCCGCGCGGACCGACGTCGACCAAGGTCCATCGGAAGCGCGCTGGCAGGCGCGACGAGCACCAGCAAGGCGGGCCGTACCCGGCCCACCGAGCACCGAGAGGGGTCCCGCGATGACCGAGCGGTTCCTGCGCCTGGGCGACGTGGCGGAGATCCTCAACATCTCGTCATCCCAGGTGTACGCGCTGGTCCGCAGCGGCGAGCTGCCGGCGATCAAGATCGGCGGCCGTGGCCAGTGGCGGGTGGAGCGCTCCGAGCTGGAGGCCTACATCCAGCAGGCGTACGCCAGGACCCGCGAGTTCGTCGCCGCGAACCCGCTGGGCCGGCACGAGCCCGTCCCCGAGGACTGACGCCCGCCGGACCGGGGCGCGCCCCGGGGCCCCCAGGCCGCCGGCCCCTCCCGGCCGGCTGACACCGCCGGCAGCCCGGCGCGCCCGCCGCGTTCAGGGCAGGCGGCGGAGCAGGGCGACGGCCGGCAGCGGGATCAGGCGGCCCTCCCGGACGGCCCGCGGGCGGCGGTACTCGCCGGGGGGATGCTCGGCGAGCTCCAGGAAGTCCGCGCCCACCCGGTCGACCGTGCCGGTCACGGTACGGCCGTCGGCCAGCACCACCTGGCAGCCGGACCGGTCCCTGGCCAGCCCCCGCAGCGCGTACCGCAGGTCCAGCCGGGCACCGACCCGGCCCTCGTGCCCCGGCGGCGCCGACTCGCCGGGCAGGCCGCGCACCCCGAGCACCGACCGCAGCGGCACGAGCGTCTCCGCGCCCGTCGCCTCCGCGACCAGCAGCCAGTCCGCGCCGAGCGCGACCAGCCGCCCGGCGAGCGTGCCGCGCTCCGGGCCGGGGTAGCCGGCGCTCACGTCCAACCTCACCGGATGCCCAACGGCCGGTCGCAGCCGGTCGGCAAGGCGCAGGTAGCCGGCCTCCCGGCGGGCGCGCTCTGCCACCTCGGCCGTCAGCTCGGCGGCCTCGGCGGCCTCCCACTGGGCCTCCAGATCCGCGAACAAGGCCTCCCAGCGCAACCACGCACCCCCAAAGACCGTCCCGTCAGGGTGACGGCGTGCGACCGTGTGAGAGCGCAAACCAGCTCTCTCCACCGCCCAACGCCCACGGACCGCACAGCCGGGTCATACCACCGCACTCTCGGGTGCACGGGTGATTCCGGATGGCACGGCCAAGAACATGGCAGACAACCGCGATTGACAGTACGTGTTCGAGGGTCTACACAAGCAACCGACGGCAAACACAGGCTCCCGGGGGCAAACATGAGGGTGCGACCATGAGCGCTACGCCGGCCAGCTCCGCGCCCATGTCAGTGACGCGCCGCGCGCTGACGTCGTTGTCCGGGGTCGTGCTGGCGGGCGGGCTCGCGGCGGCGCTCGTCTGGGCCGGGCCGCGGCTCACCGACCTGCCGAGCGGGCCGTCGGACGTGCCCGACTGGTTCGCCGACGGGCCAGAGCAGGCGCTGGCCACCGTGGTCGGCGCGGCGGCGTGGATCTGCCTGCTGTGGCTGTGCGCCGGCGTGATCCTCGGCTCGCTCGCCGCCGTACCGGGAGCGCTCGGCCGGGTGTCCGGCCGGATCGCCACCCGGATGCTGCCGCAGGCGCTGCGCCGCGCGCTCGAGGTCGGGCTGGGCATCACGCTGGTCACCGCCGGCGTGGTCGGCACCGCGGGTGGCGCGCTGGCGGCGCCGGCGGCCGCGCCCGCGTCGGCCACCGGCAGCGACTGGCCCGTGCTGATCCCGCCCACATCGCAGCGGGCGCCCGACGCGTGGCCGGACCTCACTCCCCCGGTCTCGCGCTCAACCAGCCCGAGCTGGCCGGACCTGACCCCACCCGACTCGTCCCGCGCCCAGCCGGACCCGGCCCCGGCACCGCAGCCGCCGCCGGCACCCGCACCCGCACCGGCCCCCGCAC
>JADGHD010000265.1 GCA_019689615.1 Frankia sp.
TACACACTGCATCTCGCGGGCAGCGTCCGATGGGTATACGAGACCGGGGCGGCTCGCCCGCCCATGCCGCCCCCGTCGTTCCTCGTCCCAACAGCCTCCATGCCGCGCCATCCCATCTGGGCGCGCTGTCCCCAATGCGACTGTTGGTCGCGGTCTGTCGCGTCGTGGCGTGTTCATCGAGTTGCCGGGCGCGGCCGGCGGCGCTACGAAGGGCGGGTGACGCGGCGACCCGAGACCGGCACCGGGCCGCGGGCGTCGGCCGGAGAGCAGGCCAGGGCCGGCCGGGCCGGGGCTGGCCGTGCCGTCTGGCGGCCGACCGGGGACGGCACCGCGCCGGCCGAGAACCGGCGGGTGCGGCTGCCGGACGGCCGGCTGCTCGGCTACGCCGAGTACGGGGACCCGACGGGCTCGCCGTTGTTCAGTTTCCACGGCGGGATCAGCTCCCGGCTGGACGCGGCCGTGCTCGACGGGCCGGCCCGCCGGCTGGGGATCCGGGTGATCGCCCCGGACCGGCCGGGGATCGGGCTGTCCGACCGGGCGCCGCACCGCACGCTCACCAGCTGGCCGGTCGACCTGGAGCGGCTGGCGACCCACCTCGACCTGGAGGCCGAGCGGTTCCTCGTGCTCGGCTGGGCCGCCGGCGGCGCCTACGCGATGGCCTGCGCCGCGATGCTGCCGACCCGGGTGCGCGCCGTGGCGCTGGTGGCCAGCACGATCCCGATCGACGCGCCGGGTGCCCGCGCCGCGCTCGACCGGTCGAACCGGGCCCTGATCACCCTGGCCCGCCGCGCGCCGTGGGCCGCCCGGCTGATGCTGCGCTGGCTGGTGCAGCGGCCAAGCCCCGACCGTCTGCTCGGCTCCCTGATCGGCGAGCTGTCCGCAGCGGACACGGTGGCGCTGGAACGCCTCGGCCCGCCGGAGCGGGTGACCGCGCCGGTCCGCGAGGCGATGCGCAACGGGCCCACCGGGGTGGTGGACGACCTGCGGGTACTGGCCCGGCCATGGGGCTTCGACCCCGCGTCGATCACGGCGCCGACCCGCATCTGGCAGGGCTCGGCCGACACGCTCGTCCCCGCGTTCTACGCGCGCTGGCTCGGCGAGCGGATCCCGGACTCGATGGTCCGGGTGGTGCGCGGCGAGGGCCACGTCTCCCTGCTGCACCACCGTGGCTTCGACATCCTGGCCGACCTGCTCACCGCGGCGGCCTAGCCAGGCCCCGCCCCCGCGGTCCTGGCCGGCGGGGACAGACGAGCACGGCCCCAGGCCAGACCGTCCCCCCGCGGCGGTCTGGCCTGGGGCCTGCCAGCGGCCTCCCCCCCTCGTCCGGCAACCGTGACCTGGGAAATCCGGTGGCAATCGGGAGCGTCCCGCAGCAAGTGGGGCTACATCCATCCCCGACGGTGCGTGCTTGCGTTCCCGTCCTCGTGGCCACGTCCTCGTGACCACGAGGTTCTCCGTGTCCACCGGCCACCTCCCTTGACAAACTGTCAATTCGCTCAACTTTGGCGGCGATCCGCGTCCCGCGAGCGCCGATGATCCGGCATGCTGGGAGACACCAGGCCGGCATGCGCCGCAAGCGCGCCTGCCGGGTCGGCCCTCGTCGCGAGGAAACCGCCTTGACCGAGCAGCCAGTCCAGCCAGCGGAGCCGGCGCGCCCGCCGCAGGCCGCCGCGGCCCCGGGCGCGCCCAGGCCACCGGCCGACGAGGACCTGTCGACGATCCTCACCGGCCTGATGACCACCGCCCGGCGCAAGACCGTCGAGAGCCGGCGGGTGCTGGCCAACGACGACCTGACCCGCGAGTACCTCGAGGCGGGCCTGCGGCTGATCGAGGCACAGCTGGTCGGCGCGGAGGGCGCGAGCCTGGAGGAGCCGCCGCTGCTGCGCTGGCTGTCGCAGCGGGCCGTGATCAACGAGGTCGGCCGGGCCGGGCGGCTGCGCGGCTCCGAGGGCACGTTCCGCGACCGCTGGCCATACCAGCCGGACTACATCCGCGACGTGCTCGCCTACAGCCTGCGCCAGGCCCAGTGGGCGGGCTTCCTGGACCTCACGGCCGGGCCGCGCAGCGCGCTCGCCGACCACCCGGACCCGGTCCAGGCGGTGCACGAGGCCGCCTACACGCACATCACGGTCACCCGGCGGACGTCGGCGATCCGCTCCCAGCTGATCGGCGCGGCGATGGCCGAGCGCGACGAGCTGGTCCGCGCGACGCTGCAGGAGATGTACCAGGTGGCCGGCGACGCCTGGCTCGCCTCGTACGCGGAGGCGATCGCCGCCCGCGGCATGACCCTGCGCCCCGGCCTGACGCTGGAGGACGTGAACACGATCCTCACGGCGGTGACCGAGGGTATGCAGCTGCGGCTGATGGTCGACCCCGACGACGGGCTCATCGACCACGAGCGGCGCACATCGCTGCTCGGCACCGCCGCGCTCGCGTTGATCGCGGCCTGTTTCGACCACTTCGGCGACGGGCTCAGCCTGGAGGAGGCCGTCCGCCTCGGCATCGGCTCGACCGCCACCAGTGCCGCCGACGCCGCCCGTGCCGTCAACGGCGACAGCGGCGATGCCGGCACGCCCGGCGGTGACGGCGGGGCCGGCGCTGGCGACGGCGCCCCCGCCGACGAGGGGGCCCTCGCCGACGACGGGGCGCTCGCCGGTGCCGGGACGCCAGCCCAGCCCGGGGCCGACGAGCGCTCGCCCCGGTCCGCCAACGCCTGACCACCTGCCTCGGGCGCCGCCACCGGGCGCGACAGCCGGGTGAGGCCCGCGGCGGCACGCCGGCCGGGCGGGGATGCCGGGGAATGAAAGCCGGCGCGGCGACGATGACACGTCGTAACGATCCGTGACCGGGTGATCGCGGCGCCGCCGGCCAGCCGGCCGCGCGCCGCCCGCCGTCGTCCCGCGCGAAACGAGGTACTCATGTCCCGGCGACTGTTCACCTCGGAGTCCGTCACCGAGGGCCACCCCGACAAGGTCGCTGACCAGGTCAGCGACGCCCTGCTGGAAGCGTTCCTGGCCGGCGACCGGCGCAGCCGGGTCGCGGTCGAGACGCTGCTGACCGCCGGGGGCGTCCACGTCGCCGGCGAGGTGACCACGACGGCGGACGTCGACGTGACGCGGGTGGTCCGGTCGACCCTCGCCGACATCGGCTACGACGCCGCCACCGGGTTCGACGCGCGGACCGTCCAGGTGCTGGCCTCGCTGGGCACCCAGTCCCCCGACATCGCCCAGGGCGTCGACCGCTCCTACGAGCTGCGGGTCGGTGCCGGGGCGCGCCCTGGCGGCGACGACGAGCTCGGCCGGCAGGGCGCCGGCGACCAGGGGATCATGTTCGGCTACGCCACCGACGAGACCCCGGACCTGATGCCGCTGCCGATCATGCTGGCGCACCGGCTCGCCCAGCGGCTCGCCCGCGTCCGCCACGACGGGCGGCTGCCCTACCTGCTGCCCGACGGCAAGACCCAGGTCACCATCGAGTACGACGGCGACCGGCCGGTCCGGCTCGACACGGTGGTCGTGTCGGCCCACCACCGGCCGGGCATCGACATCGACGGCCGGCTGGCGCCCGACATCCGCGCCCACGTCGTCGAGCCGGAGCTCAAGCGGCTCGCGGAGGAGACCACGACCGCGGGCCAGGCGGCGGGCACGGCCGCCAGCGCCGAGCTGGAGGTCGACGGGTACCGGCTGCTGGTCAACCCGACTGGGCGGTTCGAGGTCGGCGGGCCGCTCGGCGACGCCGGCCTGACCGGCCGCAAGATCATCATCGACACCTACGGCGGCTACGCCCGGCACGGCGGCGGCGCGTTCTCCGGCAAGGACCCGTCGAAGGTCGACCGGTCCGCCGCCTACGCGCTGCGCTGGGTGGCGAAGAACGTCGTCGCCGCTGGGCTGGCCCGGCGGGTGGAGCTGCAGGTCGCCTACGCGATCGGCAAGGCCGAGCCGCTCGGGCTGTTCGTCGAGACGTTCGGGACCGAGCGGGTGGCGCCCGCGGCGATCCAGCGCGCGCTCACCGAGGTGTTCGACCTGCGGCCAGCGGCGATCATCCGCGACCTCGACCTGCTGCGGCCGATCTACCGCCAGACCGCGGCCTACGGCCACTTCGGCCGCCCGCTGCCCGAGTTCACCTGGGAGCGCACCGACCGGGCCGCCGCCCTGCGCGCCGCCGCGGGTGCCGGGAGGGCCGGCTAGCCCGTGGCCACGGCTGGCCGCGGCCGCGGGTCAGCCGGCCGGCGGGCGGTGGCGGACGATGCGGTAGCCGGCGCTGGCCAGCAGGGTGGGGATGAGCAGCACGGCCTCGACGTCCTTGGCCCTGGCCGCCGCCGGCAGCTCGTCGTACGGGCGCAGGTCGGGGTGCACCAGCCGCTGGTCGTCGCGGGAGGGGCCGGGCCGCCAGCCGTGGGCCAGCCGGTTGCGCACCCACCGCTCGTGCTCGCGGCGGGCGAGCAGGTCGACCTCGGCCGGGGTGAACGCGAACGGCTCGCCGCCCTCGCCAAGCGGCGCCACCGCGGCGCCGATCAGGCGCAGCTTCGTCTCGATGTCGCGGGCCTGGTCGAGGTTGTTCGACCGGTACTGCGCCGGGAGGCGCTCCCAGGGGACGAGCGGCGCCGCTCCCGTCGGCGCCCGGCCGGCCTGCCGCTGGCGGCGGACGTAGTCCTCGTGGATCGCCCTGGCCCAGGCCTCCAGCCGGTCCTGCGTCACCTGGTCCCCGCCCGCTCCGGTCCCCGCCCGCTCCTGTCCTCGCCACGGCCGGGCACGGCCCCGCGCTGGCGGGGCATGGCGCGCCCGCTGCCGCGGCTGGCTGGCCGTCCCCATCGTTGTACCGGATCAGATCGCCGCACGCGGGCAGGTCGGACGGCGGGGACCACGGCCGGCCCGGGCGGACGTCGCGCGAGTCACCCGCGCTATCGGTGGACTGGCCAGCCGGCGGCGGGGGAGGCTGGCCCCAGTCACGCCGCCGCCCGTGACGACGCCGTCGCGCTGGCGCGCGTCCTCACGCCCAGGCCCCACCCCCAGCCGCGGCCTGCCTGGCCGGCGCCGAACGCCACGGCGCCAGGGCGCCCGGCCGGACACGGGCTCGTCCCGCGCGCCGGAGCCACCGGCGCCAGACCACAGACAGGAGTGTGCGCACCGTGCTGACCAGGATCGACCACGTCGGGATCGCGGTGCCGTCGCTGAGCGAGGCCATCCCCCACTACGAGGAGGCCTTCAACCTCAAGTGCGTCCACCAGGAGACAAACGAGCGCCAGGGCGTCCGTGAGGCGATGCTGCTGGTCCACGCCGGCGAGACAGGCGGCTCCTACGTGCAGCTGCTCGAGCCGCTGCGGGAGGACACCCCGGTCGGCAAGTTCCTCGCCAAGCGCGGCCCGGGCATCCACCACATCGCCTACGGCGTGGACAACATCGACGCCGCCCTGGCCTCGCTGACCGTCGCCGGCTTCGAGCTGATCAACAAGACCCCGGTCCACGGCACCAGCAACAGCAGGATCGCGTTCATCCACCCCAGGGCCCTGGGCGGGGTGCTCACCGAGCTCGTCGAGGCCGCCGCCGGCCACTGACCGCCGCCGGCCCCTGCCCCCGTCCCGCGGGGGCGGCAGGCCACGGGCGGGCCGGTGTACAACGGCGACATGACCGTGCTGCCGATCCGCACCCTCGGCGACCCGGTGCTGCGCACCCCGGCCGAGCCGGTGACCTTCTTCGACGCGAAGCTGCGCCGGCTGGCCGACGACATGATCGAGACGATGTACGCCGCGCCCGGGCTCGGCCTGGCCGCGCCCCAGGTCGGCGTCGGGCTGCGGCTGTTCGTCTTCGACGTCGACTGGGAGCCGAACGGCGACACCAGCCGCGCCAGCCGCCGGCCGCGGGTGGTCGTCAACCCGGTCCTGGAGCTCGGGCCGGGCGAGCAGACCGACCAGGAGGGCTGCCTGTCGGTGCCGGGCCACCAGTACTCCACCACCCGGGCGGCCACGGCCACCGTCCGCGGCGTCGACCTGGCCGGCGACCCGGTGGTCTACTCCGGCGACGGGCTGCTCGCCCGCTGCCTGCAGCACGAGACCGACCACCTGGATGGCATGCTCTACCTCGACCGGCTGACCGGCCTGTCCCGCCGGGCCGCCCAGCGCGCCCTGCGCGACGCGCAGTTCGGCCCGCCCGGCGGCGACCAGCGCGGCGCCGTGGGCGGCGGGCTGCTCCGGGCGCTGCGCCGCCAGCGCTGAGGCCGGCGGGCCAGCCGGGGCGGCCCGCGCGAGATCACCGCGGTCGTGCCCGGCCTCGCCCCGCGGCGGCGGCCACCCGCGGCGCCGCGGCCCCGTACCGGGCACCGATGGGCCGCCGCCAGCCGGTCGACGAGGACGGGCCCGAGATGGGCAGCCTCGGCTGGGCCTCCCGGGCCGGCGGCTACGCCTTCGCGTTCGTCACCGGCTGATGGGCGACCACGCCAGGGCCGCCGCGCTCGAGGATGCGCCGCGCTCCTGTCTCGGGCTGGCGCCGCTGGCCGGCTGAGCGGCAACCGCCGCGATACGCGGTGTAGTGCTGGTCACTTGCCCGGGGCGTGCCCGGTTCGGGCTCGGTAGCATCGCCCGGGGCGTGTTCCGCCTCCTCGGTGAACGCGCACAGCGACGTACGAAGGGTCCAGGGTGAGCGGTACACAGGAGGTGCAGCACCACACCAGGCCGATTTCCTGGGTGATGGTGCTGGTCATCGCCATCGGCTCGGTCGTCGCCACCGTCGGGGTCTGCATGGCCTCCTGGGTGGTGTCGATCATCGGAGGTGCGGTGATGGTGGTCGGCGGGATCGCCGCGCTGGCCACCGGGATCATGGAGGACGTGGACGAGCGGGAGAGCCGCGACCTGTGGCCGTTCGGCCCGCGCGACCCGTCCTACCGCCAGCCGGCGGTCAAGGAGCTCTCGGCCTGACGAGGGCGCTTCGGCCAGCCGGATGTACTGCGGCGGCGGCCCGCATCCCGACCGGGGTGCGGGCCGGTGTCTTTTAAACAACTCCGCGCCCCCCAGACGGGGCTACATGTG
>JADGHD010000266.1 GCA_019689615.1 Frankia sp.
GTCCGGCGCGGCGAGCCGGGCCACGACCCGGGGAAGGCCAGGGACCGCGCGAGGCCGGGAACGCTGGCCGGGCCGCGGGCGGGCGGGGCCGCTGCGCGGTCGGTCGGCGCCCTTGCCGGCCCGCCCGCGCGGCGGCAGCCTTCCCCGGCGGCGGGGTCAGCGCCCGATGAACTGGGGGGTCTCCTTGCGCGCGAACGCGCGGGGGCCGATCTTCGCGTCCTCGGTGAGGTACACCCGCATCCCGATCTCGGACTCGACGCGGAACGCCTCGGCCTCCGGCAGCGACTCGGTCTCGCGCAGCGTGCGCAGCACGGCCTGGACGGCGAGCGGGCCGTTCGCCGCGATCATGCCGGCGATCTCCCTGGCCCGCGCGAGCGCGGTCCCGTCCGGGACCACCTCGTTGATGAGGCCGATCTCCCTGGCCTCGGCCGCGCCGATGTGCCGGCCGGTCAGCAGCAGGTCGGCGGCCACGCAGTAGGGGACCTGGCGGCGCAGCCGCACGGCCGAGCCGCCGAGCGGGAAGATCCCCCACTTGACCTCGGAGACGCCGAACCGGGCGGACTCCCCCGCCACCCGGATGTCGGTGGCCTGCAGGATCTCGGTGCCGCCGGCGATCGCCGGCCCCTCGACCGCGGCGATCAGCGGCTTGGTGAGGTTGAACCCCTTGAGCACCCACTTCATGACGGACATGTCCATCGCCAGCCGGGTGCCGTCGCCGTCGCCCTTGAACGCCTCCCCCGGCGGGCGGGCCGACATGTGCTTGAGGTCGGCGCCCGCGCAGAACGCCCCGCCGGCCCCGGTGAGGATCGCGACCCGGACGTCCGGGTCCTCGTTCACCTGGTCCCAGGCCTGCTCCAGGATTTTGATCATCTCGGGGCTGATGGCGTTGCGGCGGTGCGGCCGGTTGAGCGTGACGGTCAGGATGTGCCCGTCCTTCTCGACGAGGGCATGCGGCTGTTCGGGCTCGGTCACGGAGCTCCTCCTACGCGGGCGCGGCGGCGCGCGGGCGGTCAGCGGCGCGGGCGGTCAGCGGGGCGGGCGCGGCATGCCGAGCCCGAGCATCGCGATCATGTCGCGCTGGATCTCGTTCGTGCCGCCGCCGAAGGTGAGCATCAGGATCTGCCGGTAGGCGCGCTCCAGCCGGCCGGCGAGCACCGCGCCCGGCGAGTCGCGCACGACGAACGCCTCGTCGTCGATGCACTCCATGAGCAGCCGGTAGGCCTCGACCGCGAACTCGGTGCCGAAGATCTTGGTCGCCGACGCCTGGGCCGGGCCCAGCTTGGCGCCGTGGTCGACCCCCCAGGCGATCTTCCAGTTGATCAGCTTGAGGAACTCGACCTTGGCGTGGACGATGCCGAGGTTGCGCCGCACCAGCGGCCGGTCGATGATCCGCCCGCCATCCGGGGCCTCGGTCGACTCAGCCCAGCGCCGGGTCCACAGCAGCAGCTGCTGGATGCCGGCGGCCGAGCACAGCGCGACGCGCTCGTGGTTGAGCTGCCCGGTGATCAGCCGCCAGCCGCCGTTCACCTCGCCGATCAGCGCCTCGTCCGGCACGTGGACGTCGGTGTAGAAGGTCTGGTTGGTGATCCCGCCGGCGATCGTCGGCACCGGCGACCAGGAGAAGCCGGGGGTGTTGGTTGGCACGCAGAAGACCGACAGCCCGCGGTGGCGCGGCAGGTCCGGGTCGGTGCGGGCGGCCAGCCACACGTAGTCGGCGACCTGGACCAGCGAGGTCCACATCTTCTGCCCGTTGATCACCCAGCCGTCGCCGACCTTCTCGGCCCGGGTCCTGAGGTTGGCCAGGTCGGTGCCGGCGCCCGGCTCCGAGTAGCCGATCGCGAAGTGCAGCTCACCGGCGAGGATCTTCGGCAGGAAGAAGTCCTTCTGCTCCCGCGTGCCGAACTCCATGATCGCCGGCCCGACGCTGTTCAGCGTGAGCAGCGGGATCGGCACGCCGGCCAGCGTGGCCTCGTCGCCGAAGATCAGCTGCTCGATCATCGAGCGGTTCTGGCCGCCGTACTCGGTCGGCCAGCCGATGCCCAGCCAGCCGTCCTTGCCCATCTGCCGGATCACCCGGCAGTAGGCACCGTCCTTGCCCATCGCGGTGGTCTCGCCGGAGGCCAGCTCCGCGGCGAGGTCTGGCGTGACCAGCTGGGCGAAGTACTCGCGCAGCTCGCGGCGGAGCTCTTCCTGCTCCGGCGTGTAGGCGACTCGCATCGGCGCCCTCCCGTGTCCCGGCCCCGCGCGGCCGCTCGGCCCGCGGTGACCCCCGGCTCCACCTGACGTGTCATCAGGCCTGTGACGTTGACCGCATGCTAGCGCGCAGGTTAGAACAAGTTCTCATTCTTCGGTTGTCCGGGAACCTGCCGGCTTCCCGGCCCGATCCGGCCGTCCCGACCTTCGACCGCGCTGGCCGCCGACCGCCAAGGAGACCCGGCATGGACTTTGCCCACACCGAGGAGCAGCGGGACCTGGAGGCGCTCGCGCGCCAGATCTTCTCGGAGAAGGTCACCCACGAGCGGCTGAAGGAGATCGAGTCCCGCCAGGGCGAGCCGCGGTTCGACCGCGAGCTGTGGGCGGAGCTGGCCAGGGCCAACCTGCTCGGGGTGAGCGTGCCGACCGAGTACGGCGGCCTGGGCTACGGGGTCGTCGAGGAGTGCCTGGTGCTCACGGAGGCCGGGCGGGTGCTGGCGCCGGTCCCGCTGTGGGCGTCGGCGACGGTCGCGGCCGCCGCGATCAGCGAGCACGGCACGGCGGAGCAGCGCCAGGCGTGGCTGCCCGGCATCGCCAGCGGGGAGAAGATCGTCACGGTCGCGCTGGCCGAGCCGCGCAACTCCGACGCCGCCGCCCCCCGCGCGACGACGGCCACCCCGGCCGGCGACGACGGCTCCGGGTGGCGGCTGAGCGGCGTGAAGACGGCGGTCCCGTTCGCCACGGTCGCCGCCGCGCTGCTGGTCCCGGCCAGCACGGAGACCGGCCCGGCTGTCTTCCTGGTCGACCCGGCCGCGCCGGGCGTCACCATCGAGCCGCAGGTCACGACCGCGCGCGAGCTGGTCGGCCTGGTCAGGTTCGACGACGTCGCGCTACCGGCCGACGCCGTGCTCGGCGGTCCGGCGGCGGCCGGCGGCCCGGGTGGCGAGGGCGTCGCGGCCGCGCTGCGCGACCGGGCCACGATCGGCCTGTGCGCGCTGCAGCTCGGCGTCACCGAGCGGGCGCTGCGGGCCGCGGCCGAGTACACCAGCAACCGCCACCAGTTCAACCGCCCGATCGGCTCGTTCCAGGCGGTCGGCCACCGGCTCGCCGACTGCTACATCGACGTCGAGGCGATCCGGCTGACCCTGTGGCAGGCGGCCTGGCGGCTGTCCGAGGGCCGGCCGGACGCCGGCGAGGCCGTGGCGACCGCGAAGTTCTGGGCGGCCGACGGCGGCCACCGGGTCGCCAGCGCCGTCGTCCACGTGCACGGCGGCATGGGCATCGCCGAGGAGTACTTCATCCACCGCTACTTCCTGCACGCCAAGCAGCTGGAGTTCACCCTCGGCAACGCCAGCGAGCAGGCCCGGCGCCTCGGCGAACTGATCGCCAGCACCCCGGCCCCCGAGCACGTCCTGTGACCGCCGCGGCCGGGTCCGGGGCGGGCCCGGCCGCGGTCACCGCCCGCCCCGGGGGCGCAGCGTGACCACGGCGGGCGGCGAGGGCTGGCTCGCCCGGCAGTAGTCGATGACCGCGGCGGTGGCCGCCCGGGCCAGCGCCGGGTCCGCGAGCAGGCGCAGCGCGGCCGGGGCCGGCAGCAGGCCCTCGTCGGCGAGGTCCACGACCCGCTCGAGCACCCACTCCCGCGCGCCGTCCGGGTCGGCCAGCAGGTGCTCCGGTAGCCGGCCCAGCGCCGCCACCACCGCGCCGCCCGCGCCGCCCGGGCCGAACGCGCGCTCGGCCACGGCCTCCTCCAGCGTCCAGTCGGCGGCGACCTCCAGCGTCACCGCGCCCGCCGGCCGGTCGCGGCCGTCGCCCGGCGGCTGGGCGGCGATCGGCAGGTCGGTCGCGCGCGGGCGGCGGCCAAGCGGGATCTCGATGTAGGCGTCCCACCAGGTGACCAACTCGCCGTTGACATCCTTGCGCCGCCCGGTCCGGCAGACTCCCTCGACCGTGGCCATCGCCGCGGCGACCCGGTCACGGTGCTCCTCCGGCTCGCCGCCGAACTCCGCCGCGGCGAGCCGGGCGAGCCGGGCGAGCAGCTGCTCGTCGCTGTCGAGCGGGGCGAGCGAGCCGGCCTCGTCGGCCAGGTACTCCAGCACGGCCCGGTGGTAGTCGTCCGGGAGCCGGCGGCCGTGCCAGGCCTCCCGGATCCGGTCGGTGCGCACCTGCGCGCCCAGCTCGAAGCGGGTGCGGCGGATCCAGTTGCCGATCCCCTGCCGGCGCACGTGCCGGAAGACCGCCGCGCCCGGCATGCGCAGCGCGCCCGCGCCGGCCACGAAGGCCGCCACGTCGGCCAGCAGGTCGGCGAAGAAGTCCCGGCACACGCAGGTGCCGGTCAGGTCCATGGTCGCCGGCCCCAGGCGGAGCACGGTGTCGCAGCGGGCCGCCCTGGCGCGCCGGTGCAGCGCGTGCCGGAACTCGGCGCAGGCGTGCCAGGCCGCCCAGATCACGTCGGGCGACAGCGGCTGCGGCGCGCGCCGTCCGTCATTCGAGGAGAGCGCCCGGGATGAGAGGGGGTCGGAGTCGTCAGCAGGAACCAGACCAAGAGGCATGCTCGTATTTTTACGAGTTATCTCGACCCATGTCCACACAAATTTTCGAGATCACCTGTCGACTACTATCCGTAGGACGATGCGGAGGAGGTGGACGCGGCCGTGACCCTGCTGCCGGCCGTCGTGCCGCCGCTACCGACGGCCCGCGCCGAGGTCGTCCCGGCGAGGCTGGCGGCCAAGGTCGCGCCGTTGTTCGGCGTGCCCTGGGCGGACAGCCCGTTCGGCGACGCGACCTGGGTGAGCGACTTCCGCCGGATCACCCTGTCCGAGATCGCCCGCGGCGCGCCGCTGCCGACCCGCTCCCAGGCCCCGGCGCTGCTGGCCGAGCTGGGCGACGGCGGCACCGCCGCCGGGTGGGGACTGGTCAACCGGATCGGCGTGACCGTCAACAGCGGCAGCCTGCCGAACGAGATCCCGAACGCGACGCTCAACCGGTTCGGCCCGGACACCAAGGCGGCCGTGGTGCTGACCGCGGTGAACCTGCTGCTCGAGCCGCTGCGGCGCGCGGTGGAGGACGCGGTTGCCCTGCTGGCCGACGAGACCGGCAAGGCGCTGCCGCCCGCGCTGCGCCTGGCCGGCTGGGCCAGCCTGATCGTCGAGATCTTCCGGTCGCAGCCGGCGCTGGTCTCGGCCGGCATCCTGGCCCGCGCGATCCAGCGGCCGCTCACCGACGTCTGGGACGTCCCGGTGGCGGCGAGCGCGGACGGGGTGCCGCTGAGCCGGTGCGAGGTCAGCTTCCCCGGCGCCCCGGTCGCGCCGTCGCGGCCCCGCACCCTCGACGTCGCCGACGCCACGTTCGACGCGCTGCGGCTGCAGGCGGCCCACACCGAGTCGGGCCAGGTCCCCGAGCGGACGCTGACCGAGACGCACGAGACGGTCGTGGGCGCGCTGCTCACCCGCCTGCTCGACGTCGGCACGCTGCGCGACGCCAGCCACCTGTGGCTGGCCCAGCGCCGCCCGGGCCAGCTGGCGATGGAGGCGCTGCTGACCCCGGCGAGCATCGTCAACCGCTTCGTCCACAAGGCGCTGCGGCTGGCCGGGATCGAGGACGCCTCCCTGGACATCGGCGCCCCCCTGCCCTGGATCCCGTCGCCGCGGAAGCTGGACGGGCTGGGCACGCTGTCCCGGCGGGCCGCGGCGCTGGCCCTGCTCGGGGTGCTGCAGCAGGTGCGCCAGCCGGCGGCCGAGCGGGCCCGCGACGCGCCGCTGGCCTGCGTGCGGCGGCTGCGCGACCTGGTCGAGGAGGCCCTGCCGGACGACGACCCGGTCCGCGCGGTGGTCGCCTGCCGGGCCGATGTCATCGCCGTCGACCTGGCCAGGGCCGACGCCGCGAGCCCGCACCTGGCCGAGCTGTCCGCCCAGCTGGACGAGTCCACCCGCCGCTGCCAGCGGCTGTTCGAGGCCGGCGTGCTCGACCGCGGCGCCGCCGCCGAGATGGTCGCGGCATCCAACATCCAGGTCAACGCGCTGCGCTCGAGCAACGCCAGGGCCGCCGACTCGGGGCTGCCGTCGCCGGCCGAGCTCGAGCGGCGGTTGCGCCAACGCTGGCGGCACTGGCTGGAGCTGGTCGAGGCCAGCGAGGACATGCTGACCGGCGAGCGCCAGCCGCCCGGCATGCTCGGCTACCACCTGCACAACTACGCGGCGTTCCTGGCCAGCCTCGACGCCGAGGAGGACAGGGTGGCGGCGGTCCGGCTGTTCCGCGAGGTCGTGATCCCGGCCAGGCGGCGGTTCTTCGAGAGTTCCGGGATCTTCGACGCGCTGGCCTACTCGCTGCAGATGGCCACCCGGGCCACCACCGCGCTGGCCGAACAGGCGCGCGAGCACGCCGGCCCCGGCGGCCTGCGCCGCGCCCGGGACTGGGCGAAGGACGGCCACAGGTTCATCTCCGACGCGCTGGGCCAGCCGGCGCTGCGGGCGATGGTGGCGGCGACCACCGAGGCCTCCTGCCGGTTCGCGCTGCGGGCGGCGCCGGCCCTGCTGCTGGCGGTGGAGCTGGACGCCACCGAGGACCCGCAGGCCGACCTGGACCGCGCCGACGGCCTCATCGACGTCGCCCGCACCTGGGCGCAGTGCTACGCCACCGAGAACAACCGCCGGTACGCCCGCTACGACGAGATCGAGAAGCTGGAGTGCCGGCTGGCGGAGCTGCGCTCGCTCCCCCTGCCCGGCCCGCCGCCCCAGCCCCGCCCGGACGCGCGCTGAGCACGCCCCGCTCGCCGGCGCCGTCG
>JADGHD010000267.1 GCA_019689615.1 Frankia sp.
GCGGAGGTCGTGCTGGTCGACTACCGGCTGGCCCCGGAGAACCCGTTCCCGGCCGCGGTCGACGACGCGCTCGCCGCCTACGCCGCGCTGCTCGCCGCCGGCCAACCAGCCGAGCGGATCGTGGCGGCCGGCGACTCTGCCGGCGGTGGGCTCGCGGCGGCGTTGCTGCTGGGGGCGCGGGAGCGGGGCCTGCCGCTACCGGCGGGCGCGGCGCTGCTGTCGCCGTGGGCCGACCTCACGAACACGGCGGCGAGTTTCCGGGCGAACGCCGAGTCCGACCGGATGTTCTCCAAGCAGGCGGCGGACGACGCGGCGGCCGCGTACCTCACCGGCGGCGACCCGAAGAACCCCCTCGCCTCCCCGGTGTTTGGCGACTGGACCGGGATGCCGCCGTTGCTGATCCACGTCGGCGACACGGAGGTGCTGCTCGACGACGCCGCCCGGCTGGCCGAGGTGGCCCGCGCGGCCGGCGTTTCCGTGCGCCACGAGATCTACCCGGGGATGCCGCACGTCTGGCACCTCGGCTACCCGCACTACCCGGAGGCGGTCAGGGCTCTCGAGGATGTGGCCGCGTTCGCGCGTCAGTGCGTGGCGAGCGCGGCGCGCACCGCGCTGGCCCAGCCGAGCGTGACCGCCTCGGACTCGACCACCACGTTGTCGTAGTTCGGGAGCATGCTCGGCAGCTCCGGGTGCCGCAGCGCGTTGGCGACCAGGTGCATCCGGCCGACGTGCCCGGCCATCCGCAGGTCGCTCACCGAGTCGCCGATCGCCATGGCGTCGGCGGGGTCGATGCCGCGTCGCCTGAGGTCCCAGGCGACCGCCTCGCCCTTGCCGACGCCATCCGGCACCAGGTGGTAGGCGTGCGGGGTCTCGCCCAGCTGCGGCATGGTCGTCGGCGGGATCAGGCCGTTGTCGTGCAGGGACAGCCAGTCGAAGCCGGCGGAGCGCAGCCATGCGTTGACCGCGGCCACGTCGACCTTGCCGCGCAGCAGGACGTCGAGCTCGCGGCCGACGTGCCAGGGGCTGTGCAGCTCCAGCCGGCCCTCGCAGCGCGCCAGCAGCTCGGCCAGCAGGTCGTCCGGGATCCGGTCGAAGTGGTCCGGCATCGCGCCGCGCAGCAGCTCGCTCTGCCGGCCGTCGTCCCAGCCGACGACGGCGCCGAGCTCGCCGATGTAGCCGTCGGAGCCGAAGATCGCGGACGCCTCGACGAGCTGGCGGCGGGTGCGGCCGCTGACCAGGACGAGCTTGATGTCGGCCGCGTGCAGGTCGACGAGCGCCTTCGCCGGCTCGAGGGTCAGCTGCGCGCCTTCCGCCAGGAAGAAGGAGCCGTGCGGGCCGACCATCGTCCCATCGACATCGGTGTAGATGATGCGGACGCTCACGCTGGCGGCTCCCTGCTGCTCGGACGCTGGCTGACGACGTCGCGCACCCGCCCAGGCGGGAGCGTTGACGCGCGAGCGGCGACGGCCGACCGGGCCGGAGGCGGCACGCACGACGCTACGACGGGAGCGCCCGGAGGGCGTCCGGAGTGGTGCAACGCAAGCTGCGTCACAGTCCCGGCCTGCTGATCAGCAGTACGCGACCAGTTTCCTCCGTCTAAAGTACGGAGACACAACTTCAGATGGCTCATCCAGAGGGGCAGAGGGAACGGCCCAGTGAAGCCCCGGCAACCGAACGACGACCCGCCCGCTGGCGCGCTGCCCGGGCGACCTGACCGTCGCAGGTGCCAATTCCGACCCGCGGAGCCACTACTGGCCCCGGGAAAGATGAGGAGATCAAATGACTCTAGCGCCGGAGCGCTCTGCCCAGTCGGGCCCAATCACCTCGGATGACACGAACCCCGCAGTAGCCCTCTCCTGTCGGCACTGCGGCGCCACCTACCCGCTTGCTCCCACCCACGTCTGCGTAGAGTGCTTCGCTCCCCTGGAGATCGCCTACGACGAGGACCGGCTGCGCCGGGTAACCCGTGAGTCCATCGAGGCGGGCCCGCTGAACCTGTGGCGTTACGTCGGCCTGCTGCCCGCCGGTCACGACCCGGCCCGTCGGGTCTCCCTCGGCGCCGGGTTCACCCCGCTGCGGCCGGCGCCGCGGCTGGCGGCCGAGCTGGGCATGCGCAAGCTGTGGGTGAAGGACGACAGCGCGAACCCCACCCACTCGTTCAAGGACAGGGTTGTCTCGGTCGCCCTGTCCGCCGCCCGTGACCTCGGGTTCACCACGGTCGCCTGCGCCTCCACCGGCAACCTCGCGCACTCCGTGGCAGCGCACGCCGCGCACGCCGGTCTGCGCTCGATCGTGCTCGTCCCGCACGACCTCGAGGCCGGCAAGACCGTCTCCACCGCCGTCTACGGCGGCACGCTGGTCGCGATCCAGGGCAACTACGACGACGTCAACCGGCTGTGCAGCGAGCTCGCCGGCGAGTACGAGTGGGCGTTCGTCAACGTCAACGTCCGCCCGTTCTACGCCGAGGGGTCCAAGACGCTGGGCTACGAGGTCGCCGAGCAGCTCGGCTGGCGGCTGCCGGCGCAGGTCGTCATCCCGATCGCGTCCGGCTCGCTGCTGACCAAGGTGGACAAGGCGTTCCGCGAGCTGGGCCGGCTCGGCCTGGTCGAGGAGACCCCGTACCGGGTGTTCGGCGCCCAGGCCGCCGGCTGCAACCCGGTCGCCGCCGCGTTCGCCCGCGGCGTGGACACCGTCGCCCCGGTCCGCCCGTCGACGATCGCCAAGTCGCTGTCGATCGGCAACCCGGCCGACGGCCCGTACGCGCTCGACGTCGTGCGGCGCACCGGTGGCTCGATCACCGACGTCACCGACGACGAGATCGTCGACGGGATGAAGCTGCTGGCCCGCACCGAGGGCGTGTTCGCCGAGACCGCCGGCGGCGTGACCGTCGCCTGCCTGCGCCGCCTCCTGCGCGAGGGCCTGCTCGACCCGGCCGAGGAGACCGTCGTCTACAACACCGGTGACGGCCTGAAGACCCTCGACCCGCTGGTCGAGACCGCGGTCCCGACCGCGACCATCAAGGCCTCCCTTTCGGCCTTCGAGGCCGCCGGTCTCGGCGACGACTGAGCACGCTGCCGCTGGCTGGCCGGCGCCCCTGGGCTGACCGGCCAGCCAGCCGCGGGGCCGGCCCCAAGCCGAGCGACCGCGCGGTGTCGGCTCAGCGCGGGGCGAGGGCGGCGAGGATGCCGCGTAGCTCGGCGCCGCCGTGGAACGGGGCAAGGACCGGGATGTCGACGCCGTTCTCGATGTAGCGGCGGATTCCCGCGTGACACTCGTCGACGGTGCCGTGGACGAAGATCTCGTCGACCACCTCGTCGGGGATGGCGGCGACGGCACCCTTGCGGTCGCCGCGCGCCCAGGCGTCCCACATCTCGCTCAGGGCCTTCTCCCGACCCAGCCACCGGTGGAACTCCCGGTACACCGGCACGGTGAGATAGGCGGCGACCATCTGCTTGAGCCGCGGCATGACGGCCGCGGTCTCGTCTGGCTGGTGGACGACGACGAAGATGCGGCAGGCGATCGAGGCGTCCGGGTTCTGCTCCCGGACGTAGGGGACCACGGTGGCGCAGTCCTGCGGGGACAGCCAGTTGAGGATGGCCCCGTCGGCCTCCCGGCCGGCCAGCGCCAGCATCCGCGGCCGCAGCGCCGCCACCATGATCTGCGGCGGCTCCTGGAGCGCCACCCCGAGCCGGAACCCGCTGACGTTGAACGACGGGTACTCGGCGGTGACCTTCTCCCCGGCGAGCGCGCGGCGCAGGAACCGGACAGTGTCGAGGGTCCGCTGGTATGGCCGCTCGAACGGCACCGAGTTCCAGTTCTGGACGATGACGTTCGACGACGCGCCGAGGCCCAGGATGAACCGCCCGGGCGCGGCCTCGGCCAGGGTCGCCGCCGTCTGGGCGAGGAGCGCTGGCCCTCGGGTGTAGACGGGCAGGATCGCCGTGCCCAGCCGCAGCCGGCTCTCCGGCGCCGCGAGCGCCAGCGGAACCACCCCGTCCCCGGCCGTCGCCTCGGCGGACCAGACGTCGGTGTAGCCAAGGTCCGCCAGCTCGCTGTAGAGCGCCGGATGCTCCGGCAGCGGCACCCCGGTCAGGGGCACCGTCATTCCCCAGCGCTGGCCACCGTCACTCGTCATGGGACAGCAGTATCCGAGCAAGTGCCCCGAAGTGCCCGCGACGCTGGGCGCGCGGGCTCCTGATCGCCAAGATGGGGGCCCAGCCGGGACGGCCGGCAGCCGGAAGAGGAAGCGAGACGGGCGGTGGTGGCGGTGGCAATGGTGCCGACGACGATGCGAGCCGCGGTGTTCGAGGCGGATGGGCGGCGCTTAGCGCTGCGAGAACTCTCGGTACCAGAACCGGGGCCGCTGGAGGTACTGGTGCAGGTGGCCGCCTGCGGGATCTGCCTGTCCGACGTCCACCTGCTGGACGGGTCGATCCCACCGGTTCGGCCGGTGGTGGTCCCGGGCCACGAGGCGGCCGGCGTGGTGGTGGCGGTCGGCGAGCTGGTGCCGCAGTGGCAGCCGGGCGACGAGGTGGTGCTGGGCGGCGGGCGGCCGTGCCAGGCCTGCCGGGCGTGCGCCCGCGGCCGGTCCGACGCCTGCGAGAACTTCGAGATCATGGGCTTCGCCTACGACGGCGCCTGGGCCGAGTACGTCGTGGTGCCGTACGGCACGCTCATCCCCAAGCCGGCCGGGCTGTCCTTCCCGGAGGCGGCGATCCTCGCCGACGCCGTGTCCACCCCGTACGCCGGCCTCATCGAGCGCGGCGGGCTGCGGCCGGGCGAAGCGGTCGGGTTGTGGGGGATCGGCGGGCTCGGCGTGCACGCGGTGCAGATCGCCCGGCTGGTCGGGGCGGCCCCGATCATCGCGGTCGACCCGAACCCGGCGGCGCGCGCCCGGGCGCTGGCTGCCGGCGCGGACCACGCGCTCGACCCGGCAGACCCCGACGTGGTCAGCCAGGTGCTGGCGGTGACCGACGGCCGCGGCCTGGACCTCGCGGTCGACCTGGCGGGCGCGAACGCGGTGCTCGCTCAGGGCCAGCGCTGCCTCGCCCGGGGCGGGCGGCTGCTGGTGATCGGCCTGTCGATGGAGCCGCTCGCGCTCGCCCCCGGGCTGCTGCTCGGGGTGCTGCGGCAGAGCGTGCTCGGCCACCTCGGCTACGGCCGACGGGACCTGGAGCAGGTCGTCGCCCTGGCCGGCGCCGGGCGGATCGACGTCTCCGGCTCGATCAGCGGCCTGCTGGCGCTCGACGAGGTGCACGAGGGCGTTCGCCGCCTGGCGGAGAAGGACGGCGACCCGATCCGGCTGGTCATCGAGCCCGGTCGGGCCGGTTGACCGACTTGGCGGCCCCCGCGGCCGGCGCGGGCGGAGTCCTTGCCAGCGCTGGGCCGCGGGGCCCAGACGCGATGGTCGTTGTCCGACCGGGCCACACCTGCGTGTGTTGTCCTGTCGGCTACGTTATTGCGCGCCTGTTCGGCCATGGGCCAACGTGAACCCCATGGGCCAGATCGCGACGGCGGTGCCAGGTTTCCTGCCCAGCACGTCCGCGTTCCACTTCACCAACCACTTCCCGCACCAGCCCGTACTGACGATCCCGTTCCCCGGCATCCCCAAGGGCATCCCGATCGGGGACGCCAGGCGCGGGCTGTGCGGTGGCATGATCTTCGCCGTCCGCGACATGTTCGAGGCCGGGATCAAACCGCCCCCCGACACCACTCCACCAGCCCAGGGCACCCCGCTGTACCGGTACCTCGTCCGGCGGCTGTTCGACAGTTGGGACCTGCCGCGCGGTGGAGCCCGCTACTACCAGCTGATGCGCGCCCCCGATGCCGACATCGTCTGGGCTCTCGGCCGTCGCCGAGGGATCGGCCGGATCAGCATCGTCGACGAGTGGCCCCGGATCCGCCTCGACCTCGACTCGGGCCGGCTGTCCGCGCTCGGCGTGATCACCCTTCGGTCCAACGACCCGCTGAAGCTCGGAATCAACCACCAGGTCCTGGCCTACGGCTACGAGTACCGGGGCACCGCGGTCACGCTCCGGGTCTACGACCCGAACACCCCGATCAACCGAGCCGACCGGGTGACGATCTCGTTCGACACCGCCAACCTGGCCGGCCGGGTCCCGATCGGTCACAACCTCGCGATCGGCGGCCGTCCGGTCCGGGGCTTCTTCCGCGCCCGCTACCGCTGGTCAGACCCGATCCGCGCGCTGGGGCCCTGACCACCACAGCCTGCCGGGCCCGGCGGTGCGCCACGGGCCCAACGGCCACCGCGGGCCGACCGGCGCCGGGCACCAGCCGTGGTCCGGACGTCGCCCCCGATATCTGGTTTGGCGGTCCGACACCGCATCCCCTATGCTTGCCATGCTCTTCGGCCGTGACCACGTAAGGTCACCTCGGCTATCGAGGCCGGTCCCGCCCCCATCGTCTAGCGGCCCAGGACGTCGCCCTTTCAAGGCGGTAGCACGGGTTCGAATCCCGTTGGGGGCACACTCCGAGTAGTCGATCTATTGCTTGATGGACCTGTTCGGCGCTAACGGGCCGTTTCAGGCTGATCCTCTGAGTTCTCGCAGGCAAACGGGCTTCCGGCCTCCGGACCTAGCATGACGCGGCCACCTCGTCAACCATGATCGTACAAGTGGCGTCGCCAGATTCCGGAGGATCGGCAGACCGCCGATCAGGGGCATGAGCGTCGCCCCCAGCCCGGGTGGGACAGGCTCGGGGCGCGTTCGGCGAACCGGCCGGCCGCCGCGTGCAGCGCCGGGGCTCTGAGCGCGTGGGCCAGGAAGGCCAGCTCGGACGACGCAGCTGCGCTGCCGCGATGGGATGGGCGGGACCGGTGACGGTCGGCCACGACGCCCCGCAACGGACATGTCGGGCGATCTGCCGCCGGCCGCATGTAACCACGACCTGGCCGCGGTCGGCGACCACCTCGATCACATGGCCGACCGGACCGAGCCTCGATTACC
>JADGHD010000268.1 GCA_019689615.1 Frankia sp.
CGGGCGTCCCTGGCTCCGTCGGCAGCGGCGAGCCGCACTACCTCGAGCTGTCGCGGCCGGTGCCGCTCGACTGCGGCCGTGAGCTGTACCCGGTCCGGGTGGCCTACGAGACCTACGGCACGCTCGCGCCCGGGCGCGACAACGTCATCCTGGTCTGCCACGCCCTCAGCGGCGACGCGCACGCGGCGGGTTACTCCAAGAACCCGCCGGCGGAGAGCACCCGCGACGGATTCGGCGCCCAGGACCGCGACGGCTCGGCCGGCAAGGGGCTCGGCTGGTGGGACGGGATGATCGGCCCAGGCAAGGCCTTCGACACCGACCGCTACTTCGTCGTCTGCACGAACCTGCTCGGCGGCTGCAGCGGGACGACCGGGCCGTCGTCGACGAACCCCGAGACCGGCCGGCCGTACGGCTCGGACTTCCCCGTCATCACGGTGGCGGACATGGTCCGCACCGAACGCGCCTTTCTCGACGAGCTGGGCATCGAGCGGCTCGCGGCCGTCGCCGGCGGCTCGCTCGGCGGGATGCAGGCGCTCGAGTGGGCCGTCCGGTATCCCGACCAGGTCGACTCGATCGTGGTGATCGCCAGCACGCACGCGCTGGCGCCGCAGGGCGTGGCCTGGAACGCGATCGCCCGGGAGGCGATCCGCCGCGACCCCGGCTGGCAGGGCGGCCACTACTACGGCACCGGCCGTGAGCCGAGCGCCGGCATGGGCCTGGCCCGCATGGTGGGGCATGTCACCTATCTGTCAGCGTCGGCGCTGGAGGCGAAGTTCGGCCGGCGGCTGCAGTTCTCCGACGACATCCGGTTCACGATCAACGAGCCGGAGTTCGAGGTCGAGAACTACCTGCGCCACCAGGCAAACTCGTTCGTCCGCCGGTTCGACGCGAACACCTACCTCTACACGTCCCGGGCGCTGACCTACTTCGACCTCGCCCGCCAGCACGGCGGCGGGTCGCTGAACCGGGCACTTGCGGGCGTCTCGGCCAGGACGTTGCTCATCGCGTTCAGCTCGGACTGGCTGTACCCTCCGTCCGGGTCCCAGGAGATCGCGGACGCGCTGCGCCAGCTCGGCAAACCGGTCGAGCTGCACGTGATCGACGCACCGTACGGGCATGACTGCTTCCTGCTCGAGGAAGCGCGCCAGACCCCGATCATCCGCCGCTTCCTGGGCGAGGACCCGGCCGGCGAGTGACGTCGCGGCAGCCGTCGAGCGAGTCGAGGAGCAGGGCGAGGAATTTCGTGACCAACCAGATCCCCCGGGTCGAGCAGGCGCACGAGTTCGGGTTCGAGACCCGGCAGCTGCACGCCGGGCAGCGGCCCGACCCGAACACCGGCGCGCGGGCTGTGCCGATCTTCCAGACGACCAGCTACGTGTTCGAGGACCCGGAGTCGGCGGCGGCGTACTTCAACCTGCAGGAGTACGGCAACACCTATTCGCGGATCATGAACCCGACCGTCGCGGTGTTCGAGGAGCGGGTGGCCAACCTCGAGGGCGGCTGCGGCGCGGTGGCGTTCGCCAGCGGGATCGCCGCCCAGGCGTCCGCGCTGTTCACCCTGCTGGAGCCCGGCGACCACGTCGTGTCGTCCGCCGCGCTCTACGGCGGCACCGTGAACCAGCTCAAGCACCTGCTCCGCAAGATGAGCGTCGAGCTGACCTGGGTCGACCCCGACGACCCCGAGGAGTGGCGCAAGGCGGTCCGGCCGAACACCAAGGCCTTCTTCGCCGAGACGATCGGCAACCCCGCCGGGAACGTGCTCGACATCGAGACCGTGGCGAACATCGCCCACGAGCACGAGCTGCCGCTGATCGTCGACAACACGTTCGCCAGCCCGTACCTGTGCCGCCCGATCGAGTGGGGCGCCGACATCGTGATCCACTCGGCGACCAAGTTCATCGGCGGCCACGGCACGAGCATCGGCGGCGTCGTCGTCGAGTCCGGGACCTTCGACTGGTCCAACGGCAGGTTCCCCGTCGTCGCCGACCCCTCGCCGGCCTACCACGGCCTGCGCTTCCACGAGACGTTCGGCACGTACGGCTATCTGATGAAGCTGCGGGCCGAGACCCTGCGCGACATCGGGGCCGCGATGTCCCCGTTCAATGCCTTCCTGTTCCTGCAGGGCCTGGAGACGCTGTCACTGCGGATGGAACGGCACGTCCAGAACGCGCTGGCCGTGGCGCGGTTCCTGGAGCAGCACGAGCTCGCGTCCAACGTGACCTACCCCGGCCTGCCGAGCAGCCGCTACCGCCCGCTGGTGGAGAAGTACCTGCCGCGTGGTGCCGGCGCCGTGTTCTCGTTCGACTGCGCGGGCGGGCGGGCCGGCGGCCAGGAGCTCATCCGAGGCCTGACGCTGTGGTCCCACCTGGCGAACGTCGGCGACTCGAAGAGCCTGGTCATCCACCCGGCCAGCACCACGCACCGCCAGCTGGGCGACGACGAGCTGCGGGCCGCCGGCGTCGGGCCGGGAACGGTGCGGCTGGCGGTGGGCACGGAGTCCGTCGCCGACCTGATCTGGGACCTGGAACAGGGCTTCGCGAACGTCGCCGCGCTGGCGACGGGAGGGCGGTAGCACGCCGATGACCGAGCTTGAGCACCTCGACGACCTGACGACCCAGGTTCCGTCCCGCTACCAGGACCCGTTGACGATCCAGCGGGTCCTCCACAACGCGCGGACGGTCGCCGTCGTCGGCATGTCCGGCAACGAGCTGCGCGCCAGCTACTTCGTCGGCTACTACCTCAAGCGGCACGGCTACCGGGTGATCCCGGTCAACCCCCGCGAGACCGAGATCCTCGGCGAGACCTGCTACCCGAGCCTGACCGACGTGCCGGTGCCCGTGGACATCGTCGACGTCTTCCGCGCCCCGGCCGCCCTGCCAGGCATCGCCCGCGAAGCGGTCGCGATCAGGGCCGGCACCCTCTGGTGCCAGTTCGGCGTGATCAACGAGGAGGGCGCGCGCATCGCCGAGGAAGGCGGCCTGACGGTGGTCGTGGACCGCTGCCTAAAGATCGAGCACGCCCGCTACCTCGGCCGCATGCACTGGCTCGGCTTCAACACCCAGCGCATCACCTCCGTCCGCACGGGTCTGCAGTAGGACCGCCGCGGGCCGGCCGGCACGCGACGGGCCGTCCTGTCGCGCGCCGGGCTGGCGGACTGCCTGTTCGTGGAGCGGGCGGCTGCCTGATCGTGGAGCTGGCCGCGGGCGTGGGGCTCCGGCCGCGGATCCTGGAGTCGCCGGAGCCGGCGCGGTGTTTTGACCGGTAGCGTGCGGATTAGCCGGCTCTGGCCCGAACGTGTTGCATTGCGGTTGCTATGGCGCAGATCGGGTAGAGATAGTGGCGTATGCTGATCACGCTGAGACGCATGGCGCCAGTGGCCGCCGCATGCGCACTCACGGCCGCTGTCGCCATCGCCTGCGGAAGCGGTCCGGACGAGGACCAGACCCGCCTGTCCGTCACATCACCGCCCGCCTCCGCGAGCCGGACGGCGACCACCACTCCGTCGCCGTCGACCACAGCGACGGTGACCCCGGTGGCGTCCGGCGCGCCAGCGGCGCCGCCGGCAGGGAAGGTCCCACAACCGCCCGCCCCGGCGGTCACGACCCAGGCTCCGCCCGCGCCGACCACCCAGGCCGCGCCGCCACCGGCGGCACCACCACCCGCGCCGCAGCCGCCGCCCGCGGAGCCGGCGCCGCCAGCGCCCAACCCGCCGGCGCCGCAGCCTCCGCCCCAGGAGAACCCCGCGCCCGCACCCGTGCACTACCGGAACTGCACCGAGGTCCGCGCTGCCGGCGCCGCGCCGATCCGGGTCGGCGACCCAGGCTATTCACGCGATCTGGACCGAGACGGCGACGGCGTCGCCTGCGAGTAACTCAGGGTTTTCGGGGGAGCCCGCCCCGGGCGCGAACGACCGCTCGGGGCGGCACCGAGCCCAGGCGCTCTTTTCGTCGGCCCCTTCCCGCTCGTCGGCGAGGCCGAGGTACTCCGGTAAAGGCACGGGCGCTCCGGGCGATCTGGTCGGTCCAGCCTCCCGTCGGCGTTAAATGCAGGCGTGGGAGAACCTTCCTTTGCCGTCGGCGAGCTCTCGGTGGTCACCGATGTGAGTCCCGCGGACTGGGTCGTCGCGGGCACGATTGGCGACTGGGGCACGATCGGCTCCCTGCTGCCGGCGGGCTTTGCCGCCTACGCCCGCGTCCTCCACCCGGCCGGTCTGGGCGAAAGGGCGGTCAGCTGGGCCGAGGTGGCCCGCGGCAACGGTCGCGTCGCTCACCCGGCGATGGAGTGGGCCGCTATCGCCGACTCGTCGCGACACCCGCGGGGCGCCACCCAGCCCGGGCTGTGGGACGCCGAGCCCACGCAGGGCTCTCTCCCCGTGCCCCAGGCGGCTCGGCTCGCCCACCTGCTCGCCCGGCATACCACCACGGCCGACCGCTGCTGGTTCGCCGTGTGGGACGGATTCGGGGCGCTCGCGGTGCCCACTGCGGGGATACCGAAGGTTCACCTGCCGGGCCGCGACATGGTCCTGCTGACGGGCCCGCTGTCCGCGGTGACCACCTCGCTGGCACATCCGCCGTGGGATCAGCGGGCCAGCCTGTGGTGGCCGGATGACCGCGCCTGGTGCGTGGCCACCGACGTCGACCTCATGAGCACCTACCTGGGCGGCAGCCAGGGCTGCGTCGACGACCTGACGGGCGACGACCAGCTCGAGGCCATGCCCGTTCCCCTGGACCAGCGGGTCACCTGGGACAGCGACGAGGTCAACCCGCTGCCACCGCACCCGCCGAGCTGACCCCGACGGTCAGCTCGCGGCCGCGGCGAGGTCGAGGCGACCCGTCGAGATTCCGGCGACCACGCCGCCGTCGACGAGCAGGTCGGTCCCGGTGATGAACGAGGCCGCATCCGACAGCAGGAACTGCGCGGCGGCCGCGATGTCGTCCGGTGTGCCAAGCCGGCCGGTCGGGGAGGCGGTGACCATGGCGCGCATGACCGTGCCGGACTCGCCCGCGAGTTCCTGCTGACCCATCGCCGTGGAGATGACGCCGGGACTGATCGAGTTGATCCGCGCGCCTCGCGCGCCCCAGGAGACGCTCGCGGCCCGCACCCGCAGCTGGTTGGCGCGCTTGGCGAAGGCGTACGCGTGTCCCGCGTTCAGGAACGCGTCCACCGCCGTGATCGGCAGATCCAGCAGCTCCGCGGTCGGGGCGTTGGCAAGCTGCGCCTCCTGCTCGGAGGGCAGCGGAGGAAGCATGTAGCCGGACATGCTCGAGATGGCCACGCCCGCCCCGCCCGCAGCGACGACCTCGCCGAACGCGTCGAGCACGAGCGCGGTACCGAGCAGGTCGACGTTCAGGATCGCCTCGGTCGGCGCCTGGGTGGGGGAGACGCCGGCGGTGTGCACCACGCCCCGAACCGGCCCGAGCGCCGCGGCCGCCTTCGCGAGGGCCTCAACGGACTCCCGCGACGACACGTCCACGACCTGGGCCGTCACCTGCTGGCCCTCGGCGCCCAGGGTCTCGGCGACCGCGTTCAGCGCCGTCTGGTTGTAGTCGGCCAGCAGCACGGCCTTGCCGGAACCAACCCGTCGAACCACGGCGACGCCCATGCCACCGGCACCGATGACCACAAGAACCTCGTTCGGCACGACCTGAACTCCCCACTCTCCATTTCGAGACGATGAGTCTCGGGAGCGGAGACTATACGCACCGTGCCCGGTTTCGCCCGATCGGCGCTGCACCCCAGGTGGGCCCATGGGATCAGGCGCGGCGGTCGCCGCACAGCGGCAACGGCGGGTGCGGCAAGGCCTGGCGTGCTTGCGCCGCACCCCCGTCCATGGGCAGCGCCCCGCCGTTCACGCCGGACGAGAGGCGGAGGCGAGGACGAGCGCCGACCTCCTCGGAGGACCGGACTCTCGCAGCTGCTGGCCGCGCCAGGAAGGTCGCGGCCGTGGCCGTGCCAGAGTGTCCGCCTACCCGTCGTTACCCAGGCGCGTGACCGATCTGGACCTCTCGGCTCCAGGCAGCCCGGTTCGCACCGCTTTTGTCGAGCGCACGGACGTGCATTTTCGATTCGGGCTCGACACGCCGCCATGGCGTTAACTGCGGCAACGACCGCCTCTACCGCATGCCTGCTAAGGTGGTGCGGGCGACACGAGCGGATCCTTCAGTTGGTCAGCTGTTTCAGCGGTTCGTAGGACGAGGCGGTTTCCCCGTTATCCCGGACCTCGCAACGTCACCCGATCACGGCTTGCGAGTATCTCGAACAGGGGGAAGTCGGTGCCCAACCCGTGGACGACAATCGGCACCCGCCTGATCTATCAGAACCCGTGGCTCAGCCTTCGTGAGGACCAGGTGATCCGCCCGGATGGCAAGCAAGGCGTGTACAGCGTGGTCGAGATGCTGCCATCCGTCGGTGTTGTGGCCATCGATGCGAACGGTGACGTGGCGCTCGTGGAGCAGTGGCGGTACGCCCATGGGAAGAACTCGATAGAGATTCCCACCGGCGGCTCGGAGAAGGAGGATCCTGATATCCAGAGCGCGGCCCGAAGAGAGCTGGCGGAGGAGACGGGGATCTCTGCCCGGCAGTGGCGCTCCCTTGGGTCGATAGACAACAGCAACGGGGCCACCACCGACGTCGCCAACATGTTTCTTGCTACCGATCTCACGGTTGGGCCGCCCAGGCAGGGCGGCGACGAGTCCCTCCGGTTCTTCTGGCTGCCGTTTCCGCAGGTGGTGGAGATGGCGCTCGACGGAAGGATCACCGAGTCCGTGACCATTGCCGCGGTCCTGAAGGCCGAGCTTCTCCGGCGCATGGGCCAGGTGGTGATCTGACGCCCGTGGTGCCTGACGCCGATCGCGACGGCGGCGCTCCCGAGGGGTAGTCGCCGTCGCCGATCAACGAATAGCTACGCTGACCGGCTTCCGAGAAAGGCCTTAG
>JADGHD010000269.1 GCA_019689615.1 Frankia sp.
CCCCCTCGCCGCCCCGCCGGCCGCAGACGACGCGGCCGGCGCTGGCGGCTCGGCCGGACCGTCGGCGCTGGCCGCGTCCGGGCCGGGCGGCGCGGCCGGGTGGGCCGCGTCGGCGGCCGGCTCGGGCCGGGTCGGGTCAGTGTCCTCGGTCACCGCGCTTCCTCCTCACCGTCGGCCGGCTCGCCGTCCGCGCCGGGGGCGGGCACCGGGCGGGCGTGCAGCTCCGCGACCGGGGCGAGGCCGGTGCCGATGTCGGCGTCGTCCGGCTGCTCCTCGGACCAGCGCACGATCAGCTCGCCGAGCGGGACCTCCTGCTCGAACGTGACCCGCCCTTCCCGGAACAGCTCGAGCAGCGCCAGGAACCGGGCGACGACCTCGATGGTCTCCCGGCAGCCGGCGCACAGCGTGCGGAACGACGCCGCGCCGAGCTCGCGCAGCCGCTGGATCAGCACCAGCATGTGCTCGCGGACGCTGACCCGCGGCGCGTGCACGTGGTCGGTGGCGACCTGCGGCGGCAGCTTCGGCTCGCGCAGCCGGGCGGCCAGCGCCGCGAGCTCCGACGGGCCGATCGTGATCTGCACCTCGGGCAGCGCGGCGGCATAGCGCGGCTCCAGCGGCACCGCCCGCGGGGTGAACCGGGACTCCAGCGCCATGAGCGAGGCGAGGATCCCGGCGGCCTCCTTGTACGCCCTGTACTGCAGCAGACGGGCGAACAGCAGGTCGCGCGCCTCCAGCAGGGCCAGGTCCTCGGGGTCGCCCTCGTTGTCGTTGCCCGGCAGCAGCCGCGCCGCCTTCAGGTCGAGCAGGGTGGCGGCGATGACCAGGAACTCGGTGGCCTGGCCGAGGTCGAACCGGTCGCCCAGTCGCCGGATGTGCGCCACGAACTCGTCGGTGACCTGGGACAGCGCCACCTCGGTGACGTCCAGCTTGTGCTTGGCGATCAGCGACAGCAGCAGGTCGAACGGGCCGGTGAAGTTCTCCAGCTCGACGACGAACGCCTCGGAGCGCCCGGTGCGCGCCGTCAGCGCCACCTCGCCCGCGGCCGCGGCGGCCACGCCGCCGGCAGCGGCGGACGGGCCCGGCTCGCCAGGCGGTGGCGCGTCGTCGGCCGGCACGCCGTCGGCCCCGGGCGCGCCCGCCGCGGTCGCCCCGGATGGCCGCGTGGCGGCGGATGACCGGGTTGGCGGCGTCATGCGCCCACGCTACGCCCGATCACCGACGCCACCGCGACGGCGAGGACCGGCACAGTGGCACCCGCGTCGCGCGGACGGCACGCCTGGTGGCGGACAGCGCCAGCGGGCCCGCCGCGGGCGGGCGGCACAGCCCTCCCCACGGCGGCTAGCGGACGATGAACAGGCCCGAGCCGAAGATGTCGACCAGCCCGTCGACGAGCGGCGGCCACAGCTGCCCGGTCACCGACGGCAGCGGCAGCAGGACCGGGAGCAACAGGATGACCAGCAGGAGCACGACGCCGAGGTTCCGCTCGGTCAGCTGGTACTGGGCCTTCTGCCAGCCGGGCGTGCGCGGCGCGAGCAGGAACAGGATCCTGCCGCCGTCGGTCGGCGGCACCGGGATCAGGCTCAGGATGAACATCGACGCGAACGTGGCCGCCATCGAGCCGAGCATCGACGCCAGGAACGGGCCCTCGACCTCCAGCCCGTGGCTGCTGCCGGCCATGAAGGCCGGGTCGAGCGGCTCGGTCACCGCCCAGGCGCCAGCGACGGCGCCCAGCGACAGCAGCAGGTAGGCGAACGGGCCGGCGAGCAGCGCCGCGGAGATCTTGAACCGCCGGCTGCGCCAGATGTCGTTCATCGGGACCGGCTCGGCCCAGCCGTTGCCGACGATGAGCATCGAGACCGCGCTGAACGGGCCCACCCGCCTCGGGATCAGCCCGGCCTTCATCCGCATCCGCGGTGTCGGGTCATGGATGAGCCGGGCGGCGAGGATCTGGGCCGTGTCATGGGCGTAGATCCCGATGACCAGGGCCAGCAGGATCCCGAGGAGCGCCGAGGGGTCGGCAAGGTGGAACAGCACGAGGGGTCGTCCGCCTCCGCTTCGTCGCTGACGGGTCGGGCCAGGCCGGCGGGTGGGCGGCGAGGCCGTTCGTGCCCGAGGCCACGTCGGTGGCGTCAGGTCCACCCGAGCCACGGATGTGGCCTCGGGTGCCCTTCGGCCACCTACCTGGCGTCAAGGTCCGAAGTCTCCCACCTGGTGCCGTTCAGCGTTCGGGTGCCCGGGAACGCTGGCCGGTCCGTTGGTGCCTGGTTGGGCCGGCACTCCTCTAACGCCGCCGCGGGGCCCCGGGATCCCTGGCGTCGCGACCGCGGTCACCCGGGGCCGCGCCGACCGCGCGGCGCGCCGCTCAGCCGACCTTCGGCGGGGCCGCGTGCCGGGTGATCAGCTCGCGGGCGAGGCGGCGGTAGCCGGCCGCGCCGACCGAGGTGGGCGCGTAGGTGGTGATCGGCTCGCCGGCGACGGTCGTCTCCGGGAAGCGGACCGTGCGGTTGATGACGGTGTGGAAGACCTCGTCGGGGAACCGTTCGACGACCCGGGCGAGCACCTCGCGGGCGTGCAGCGTCCGCGCGTCGTACATGGTGGCGAGGATGCCGGCGAGGTCGAGCCGGGCGTTGAGCCGCTCGCGCACCTTGTCGATCGTCTGCAGCAGCAGGGCCACCCCGCGCAGCGCGAAGTACTCGCACTCCAGCGGGATGATCACGGCGTGCGCTGCGGTGAGGGCGTTGACCGTGAGCAGGCCGAGCGACGGCTGGCAGTCGATGAGGATGACGTCGTAGTCGTCGACGACCGGGGCCAGCGCCCTGGCCAGGCTGTGCTCCCGGCCGACCTCGCTGACGAGCAGCACCTCGCCGGCCGACAGGTCGATGTTGCTCGGCAGCAGGTCGAGGTTCTCGACCTGGGTCTCGACGATGACGTCCCGGGCGTCCACGTCGCCGCCGCCGAGCAGCAGGTCGTGCACGGTGAGCTCGAACTGCATCGGGTTGATGCCCAGGCCGACCGACAGCGCGCCCTGCGGGTCGAAGTCGACCAGGAGCACCCGGCGGCCGTACTCGGCCAGCGCGGCGCCCAGGTTGATGCTGCTCGTGGTCTTGCCGACGCCGCCCTTCTGGTTGCACATGGCGACGATCCAGGCCGGGCCGTGCGAGGTCAGCGGCTCGGGGACCGGGAAGTAGGGCATGGGGCGGCCGGTCGGGCCGATCTGGCCGACCTTGTCGTCGTCCTGGCTCAGCTCCAGCCGGCCGTCTTCGGGGATCCGCGGCTTCTCGATGGCGACCTCACCGAACGGAGCGCGGGAGAAGCCAGGCACCGAGGGCGCGTCGGAGAAACCAACCACGAATGAACCTGCGCTTTCTGCGGGGTGCAGCACAAGCCGGACCGCGGTTGGAGCGTACCGACATCGGCGGGCGCCAGCCGGGATGGGTGCCGCCATGCCGGCGTGTCGCGCTGTAGCCGCCGCTGCCCGCAACCAACGGCCATGTCCGGCAAGCCCGCGGACCGCGTTCGCGCCGAGCCGGCGGGCCTCCTGCCGGGTGGCCATGTCCGGCATGCCCGCGGAGCGCGTCGGCTGGGGCGCCCACCCTGTCGGCGGCGCGGTCGGCCGGCTGCCCAGGGTCGCCGTGGCCCACGCCGCGCCTGACCACTCTGGGCGGATCGACGGGCAACGGGTACCGTCTGTACCGGCGAGACCACTGGGTTTTGTCCTGTTTGGGCAGATCCGTCACCATGCCTGCGGACGGCCTGGTGCCGCGGAGACGTGGCCGGTTCGGCGCGCCGCCGCGACCGGAGTCCCGCGCGGTGAGCCGGGCGCGACGGAGGGCGAGACGTGCGGGGCAGACACGCCATCCCACGGGTCGAGCGGGTGCTCACCCGCGGCGAGTTCACCCTGGACGGCCGCCGCGCCGTGGTCGACAACAACGTCTGGCTGGTCGGCGACGACGAGGAGGTCCTCGTCATCGACGCCGCGCACGACCCGGCCGTGATCGTGGCCGCCGTCGACGGCCGGCGGGTCGCCGGGATCGTCGCCACCCACGGGCACAACGACCACATCAACGCCGCCGTCGAGCTCGCCGACCTGGTCCGGGCCCCGATCGCGCTGCACCGCGCCGACCACATGCTCTGGCAGGCCATCTACCCCAACCGCCGGCCGGACCGGGCGCTGGTCGACGGCGCGCGGATACCGATCGCCGGCGGGGTGGTGCTGCGGGTGCTGCACACCCCGGGGCACTCCCCCGGCGGGGTGTGCCTGCTCGGCACGTTCCCGACCGGGCCGGTGCTGTTCAGCGGGGACACTCTGCTGCACGGGGGCCCGGGCACCACCGACTGCTCCTACGCGGACTTCCCCACGATCCTGGGCTCGGTCCGCCGGCTGCTGGCGCTGCCGCCGCAGACCCGGGTGCACGCCGGCCACGGGCCGGACACCACGATCGGCGAGGAGGCAGCCGGCTACGACGGCTGGGCCGCGCGCGGCCCGACCGGCGACGACGACCCCGCTACGGACTGACCCGGGTACTGCGCAGCCAGCTGTTCGCGGCCGGGTCCGCCGCGGCGGCCGCGAGCTCGGCCGCGTTGCCGTGCCCGGTGAAGTGCTCCAGCCCGACCCGCACGAACACCGCCCGCGCCTGGACGGCGACCGGGCCGTCCGGGCTGCCGAGGCGCCCCTCGCCGCTGACGTACATCCTGCGGCCGCTGACCCCGTCAGCCCGGGCGCGCAGGTGCAGGGTGGAGGCGACCGGCACCGGCCGGCGGAAGTCGGTCTCCAGCCGGGCGGTGACGCAGCTGATCCCGGCCAGGAAGCCGAGCATGCCGAGGATCTCGTCCATCGCGGCGGCCAGCAGCCCGCCGTGGGCGATCCCGGGCGCGCCCTGGTGGTGGCGGGTGACCTCGAAGGTCGCGGTCACGTCGACCCCGTCGCCCGCGACGGTGGCGATGTGCAGGCCGTGCTCGACGGTGCCGCAGCCGAAGCAGTGCGTGTAGTGCGACGGCAGCACGGTGCCGGGCGCTGGGGCGTCCGGGTGCCGCTGGACGGGGACCGCGTCGGCGGGCGGCTCGGCCTGGCGACTCGTCACGACACTGACGATATATGCCGGTGCGCGCCGGTCCCCGCCCCGCCCCCGCGCACAGCCGGCGAGGCGCTCCCGGGCCGGAAGCAAGGACAGCGCGCGGGCGGCGTGGACGAGCCGGCCTGTAAGCCGGATTCTGTCGCCGGCGGGCACAGGCCCGCCGGCGGGCGGTCATCTGTCTCGGGCCGCCGTTGCCGACGGCCTCCAGCGGTCTACCCGCAGGCTCGGGCGGGCCGCCCTCAGGCGCCTGCGCAGCGCCGGCCTCGCGGCCGACGCCTTCTGACCTTGCTCCGGGTGGGGTTTACCGAGCCGCCCGGGTCACCCCGGGCGCTGGTGCGCTCTTACCGCACCGTTTCACCCTTACCGGCGCCAACCGGCACCGGCGGTCTGCTTTCTGTGGCACTGTCCCGCGGGTCACCCCGGGTGGGTGTTACCCACCACCCTGCCCTGTGGAGTCCGGACTTTCCTCGGCGGGTGCCGGCGGACCGGCCCCGACGCGACCGCCCGGCCGACTCGTCCACGCCACCGCCAGAATAGCCAGCGCCGCAGGGGCGCGACACGCCGGCAGACCCCCGCCGGGCCCGGTCGTCACCCGCGCCGACGGCCACGCGCGGACGGCTCGCCGCGCGGCGCGCGGCACCGACGGGCGGACGCGCCGTCGACGGCCCCGTTCGTCCCCTCGGCCGCCTAGACTGGTGATCACTCGCTCGCCGGGGCACCCCGCGGGACGCCACCCGGCCGAGCCACCAGCGTCCGCGATCCACCGAGCCGAGAGGACCCGGGATGACCACGCCCGAGCAGTCCATGTGGAAGGGCGCCACCGCCCACCCGTCCGGGCCGGTGCCCTCGCCCGCGACGCCGCCGGTCACCGTGCCCACCCCCGGTGGGCCCGCCGGGCCGGCGACCCAGGCCGGACCGGAGGCGGGGCGGCGCCGCGGCGTCAGCCCGGTCCTCTACGCGGCCACCGTCGTGGTGCTGCTGCTGGCGATCCTGGTGATCCTGTTCGTCGTCAAGAACGACCAGCAGGTCAACGTCTGGCTGTTCGGCTCGACCAGGCGGATGTCGGTGGCCGCGGCGCTCAGCATGTCCGCGGGCGCTGGCCTGGTGGTGGGCCTGCTGCTCGGCCTGGTCGGGCACATCAGCCTGCGCCGCCGCTGGAACGCCCGCAGGCAGGCCAGGCGGGACTGACCACCGCCCGGGGTTGCGCCGGGACCGGCTGGCGGCCACGCCGCGCGGCGCCGACGACAGCGCCGCCCGGGGCCGGTCGTCCCGGGCGGACGGCGAGCGGGCCGGCGGTCAGACCGGCGGCGGGGTGATGACCGCGCTGATGTCGGCCTCGCGCTCGACGAGCTCGTGGCCGTAGACCGAGGCGGCGTCGACCCGCAGGACCAGGCAGAACGACGGCTTGCCGGCGAACTCCCTGGCCAGCTCCTCGCCCCGGCTGCGCAGGTAGTAGGCGGCGGCGAGGTTCGCGGTCGCGGTCTGGCCGGCGATGATGAACAGCGGCCGGCGCGCCGGGCTGCCGGCGATCCGGGCCAGCAGCGCGAACTCGTGCTCCCCCGGCCGGCCGGCGAACTCCCGGGTGATGGTGCCCCCGTGTTCCTTGTCGCCGCGCAGCCGGCGGTGCTCCTTCGACGCCGGCAGGGTCACCACGATCACCCGGCTCTCCCGGGGCCGCGGCAGCGCCGCCGTGGCCGGGGCGGCCGCATCGCCGACGGTGGCCGGGACCGGCGTCGCGGTCGTGGGCGTGGGCGTGGTCGCGGTCGGCCCCGTGGTCGCGGCGGGGGTGCTGGTGGCGGCCGTCGGCGCGGGCGCGGCCGTCGGTGG
>JADGHD010000270.1 GCA_019689615.1 Frankia sp.
CTGCGCGGCGTGGTCGTCGGGCCGGGTTTCCGGGCGCGGCTGCGGGCACTGGCCGGCCCAGGCCATCCGGCGACGCTGTCCTTCTCCCTGCTGGACCAGCTTCCGGGCGCGGCCTTCCTCGTCGGCTACACGCTCATGGCGGACAACCCCCCGACGCAGGACTCGCCGGCAGCCCGCGCCCGGTTCGCGACCCGCGTCGACCAGTGCGCCGGCTTCACCGCGACAGGCACGATCGGCACCTGGATCACGACGGTGGGGCACTCGCCGGTCCCACGCGGGCCGCGGCCGCCCGAGCTCGCCGAGCCCGGCGCGGCCGGCTGGCACGAGCTGCCGCCGCTTCGGCCGCTGTCGTTCCGGCGCGCGCGCCGCCTCGACGTGCGTCGTGCCGCCGGGCGGGCCGAGGTCGCCGAGGTGGCCGCGATGTTCCGGGATATCAGCGTCGGCCGCGACGGGGAGCCGACCGTGCTGCACGAGTACTCGCTGCGGGCGACGGTCGACGTGGCTCGTCGCACCGTCGTGGCGGCGACGGCCCAGCCGCGGGTGCTGCCGTGGCAGGAGTGCCCGGCCGCCGCCGCGAGCGCGCGCCGGGTCGCCGGGGTGGCCCTGGCGGACCTACGCCGGTGGGTGCCGGCGCAGCTGTCCGGCCCGAGCACCTGCACACACCTCAACGAGGCGCTGCGGGCACTCGCGGACGTCGAACACCTGCTCGACTGGGACCCGGCCGGGCGGGAACGGCAGTCTGGGCCGTGATGGCGGGCTGTCCGGCCGGGCGGCCACGGGAGCCCGCCCGGTTGCGGCGGCGCCGCGGGCGGTCAGGCGGACTCGCGGCGGACGATGGAGAACGAGAAGTCCTCCGGGTCGACGTGGGTGACCTCGTGGCCGAGGGCGTCCAGGAGGCGCAGCGCCATGTCCGCGCCGAACTTGTCGGCCGGGACCCGCACGGTGGTCAGCGGCGGGACCGAGTACGGCGCGATCGGGCTGTCGTTGACCCCGATCACGGCCACCTGGTCGGGCACCTTGATCCCGAGGCGGTGCAGCGCGCCCAGCACCTGGAACGCGACCTGGTCGCTGAAGCACGCGATGGCGTCGACCGGGTTGCGCAGGTTCTGGACGACATCCTCGAGAACCTTGCACAGTTCCTCGAGGCTGCCCGCGCTGTCGAACACCCGGAAATGGCGGATGCCCAGCTCACGGGCCCGCCGCCCGGCGCCGGCCGCGCGCGCGTACCCGACCTTCTGCATGTGCGGCTCCGACGGCAGGCAATACCCGATCGACCGGTGGCCGGTCTCGAACAGGTGATTCACCTGCGCCGCGCTGCTGAGGTCCCAGATCTGCTTGGCGCGCGGCTGCTGCGGGTCGAAGTCCGTGTGCGAGATCTGCTGGACGCCGATCTGCCGCAGGAAGGCGACCTGCTCCGGGGTGGGCGGCGCGAGCCGCACGACGCCGACCGGGGAGAGCGACTGGGCCAGGTTTTCCAGGGACTTCGGGGCGGTGTCGGTCGCGTGGATGACCGCGACCGTGTAGCCGTGCTGGTGGAGGATGTCGCAGAAGGCGTTGACGAACGCCGCCTCAAAGCCCTGGGGCGTCTCGCTCGTGTCGAGGATGACGTTGTGCGTACGCCCTCGACGCAGTGCGCGGCCGGCGGAGCTCGGGACGTAGCCCAGTTCGGCCGCGGCGCGCAGCACCCGTGCCCGGGTGGCGGCGGAGATCGTCTGTCCGGGCGTGTTGTTGATCACGTAGCTCACGGTCGCCTGCGAGACACCGCTTGCCGCGGCGACGTCGCTGCTGGTGACTCGGCGCGTGCGCTCGCTCACCCTGACAAGCCTCACATACTTGATCACGGCTGGGGTTACCCGTGATGCTACACGTGATCGTCGTGCCCAGATTGTCGCTGGGCGCGACGGGGAACAAGGTCGGGGGTAATCGGGAATTTCAGCCCGACCGGCCGCATTGCCGCCGCGATGTTCTGTCGCGGTGTCCGGGCCGGTGTCCCGGGCCAGGCCGCGGCAGCGGGCCGCCGCGCAGTCGTCCGCGTGCGTCCGGACGGCGCGGCCGGGCCTTCCGAGCTGGTTGCCTTGACGCCTGGAGGACGTCTACCTTAACGTATCAGTACCGAGGGCCCATCCCGATGCGCCCCGCCCAATCGGCCCATTAACCGGACAGTCCCGACACGAGCCGCCCGTGGGTCCTGGCCGCCGCGGACAATGCGCTGCCGCCCGTGGCGGCCAGGCCTGCCGGCCCGGCCGGCAGGCGTCCATGCCGGGAGCCGGCGGCGGGAAACGGCCGGACACGCGCGGGGAACAACCAACGAATGCCGCACGGCGAGAGGCGGAAGGCGCGCACATGCGATTATCGACGGCACCTGCCGCGTCCGCGGCGCTTTCCCGCGAGGTCGCGGTCGCGGGTATTGGTGAATCCGACTACCGCGAGGACTTCGACGCCTCCCGAGGCCGCGCCCCGGACCGTCGCCCGCCCACCGCGGCCGAGCTCATGACGGTCGCCTTCGAACGAGCGCTGGCCGACGCCGGCCTGGCCCGCGACCAGGTCGACGGCCTGGTCTGGTGCACGGACCCGCAGGTCACGGACGCCCCCGCCCTGCTCGGGATCTCGCCGCCCTACCGCGCCCAGGGGGCCTCCATCCTGCCGCTCGGGATGGCCGCAGGCCGCGACGTGATCCCCACCGCGGCCGGGGCGCTTGCCGAGGGCCGCTGCGCCACGCTCGCGGTGCTCTACACGACGACCCCGCGAACGACCCGCAAACAGTTCGGAGGTGTCACGTACACCGGTGGCGGCCGGAACTCGTACTACTACTACCACCCCTGGGGATGGAGCTCGCAGGCCGCGCACTGGGCGCTGATGTTCACCTACTACGCCCAGCTGTACGGCGTCACCGAGGCGGACCTGGGCCGGGTCGCCGTGAGCCTGCGGGCGGCGGCTACCCGCAACCCGCGGGCGATCATGCGTCAGCCGCTCACGATCGAGGAGTACCTCGACTCGCCGTACGTCGTGCGCCCGCTGCGCCGGCTCGACCTCTGCCTGCCCAACGACGGCGCGGTGTGCCTGATCCTGCGCCGAACGCAGGACGCGCGCACCGGCCCCCGGCCGCCGGTGCTCCTCGCCGGCTGGGGCGACGCCGAGGTCAGCGAGCGCAAGCTGCACCACCTCGTCAAGGACCAGCTCGCCACGGTGATGCGCGCCGCCGGCGACGCCGCGCTCGCGATGGCCGGGCTGGGCCTGGGCGACATCGGCCACTTCCAGGGCTACGACGCCGCGACCTGCCACCTGGTCGGCCAGCTCGAGGGCTACGGCTTCGCCAAGCCGGGCACCGGGCTGCGCGAGTGGGCAGCCGGCCGCTTCGACCTGGGCGGCGAGCTGCCGGTCAACACCAGCGGGGGAATGCTGTCCGAGGCCTACATGCACGGCTGGAACTTCATCGTCGAGGCGGTCCGGCAGCTGCGCGGCGAGGCCGGCGCACGCCAGGTCGGCGGCCTGGCCGCCGCGATGATGGCGATCACCACGACGGAGTCCGCCCACCCGCTCATCCTCACCCGGGACGGCACATGATGACCCAGCGGCGGCCAGACCGCGTCCTCGGCGGCCCGCACGACGCCTTCTGGCGCTACTGCGAGCAGGGCGAGCTGCGGATGCAGCGCTGCGGCGCCTGCCAGCACCTGCAGTGGCCGCCGGTCGATGCGGCGTGCGAGCGCTGCGCCAGCACCGACGTGCGGCGCTGGGACCGGCTGTCCGGCCGTGGCCACCTGGTGAGCTGGTGCGTCTTCGAACGGGCCTACTACCAGGAGCTGCCGGTCCCCTGGGACACCATCCTCGTCGAGCTCGCCGAGGGGCCGCTGGTGGTCGCCAACCCGCACGGCTTCCGGCCGGGCCCGGCCCTGTTCGGCGCGCGCGTCGAGGCGCGGTTCACCGTTTGCGCCGACGGCGCCGGTGAGTTCCACCTGCCGGTGTTCGCCCTCGTCGAGCCGCCCGCGCCGGCCGATGGGTGAGCCCTGCCCAGCCCGGCCGCGGCGGGCCCCTCGCGGCGGCCACGGCGGCTGGGCACCCGGGGCGCCGGCCTTCGGGCCGGTCACCGGAATCGCTCCCCACCTGCGGTCACAGGATCGCTCCCTACCTGGATGAAGGAGGACGCGTACCCATGCGGATGAAGGCTGGCTCCCGGTGGCGCAGCGTGGCCTGCGAGACCGAGGTCGTCGTCGTGCGCGCCGCCGACGCGGACGTGGAGCTGCAGTGCGGTGGCCACGCGATGGCGCCGGCGGCCGGCAGTCCGCAGCCCGCCACCAGGGCTCCGGTACCGGGCCTCACCGGCGGGAGCCGGCTCGGCAAGCGCTACGTCGACCGCGAACACGGGCTGGAGGTCCTCTGCACGAGGTCCGGCGTCGGCAGCCTGGCCAGCTCGGGCGTGCCGCTGGACATCAAGGACGCCAGGCCGTTGCCCTCCTCGGACTGACCGCCGTCGTGGACGCGGGCGGGCCGGGCCTCACCCGTCGGTGAGGATGACCAGCTGGCTGGTCGCCCGGGTCATCGCGACATAGCGGTCCACCGCGCCGATGACGCCGTCCCCGGCGGATTCCCCGGCCGCGCCGGTCCCGCCGCCCGCCGTGGCGCCCACGCCGGCCGCCGGGGCCGGCTGCTGGCCGGCGCCGAACGTCTCCGGGCGGACCAGGATGACCAGGTCGAACTCCAGGCCCTTGGCCAGCTCCGGGGGCAGCGAGCTGACCCGCGGGGAGGTCGGCTCGAACGACGGGTCGCCGATCACGCAGGCCGTGCCCTCGGCGTGCGCGGCGAGCCAGCCGTCCAGGATCGGGCGCAGCCGCGACACCCGGTCGTGGATGACCGGCAGGCCCGTCTCGCGGATGGAGACCGGCACGTTCGCGTCCGGGAGCACCGCCCGGATGACCGGTTCCGCCTCGGCCATGACCTCGCGCGGCGTGCGGTAGTTGATGCCCAGCGAGGACACGCTGACCTGGTGGAGCCCGGCCCGCTCCAGCCGCTCCCGCCAGCTCGCGCGGAACCCGTGCCGTGCCTGCGTCCGGTCGCCGACGATCGTGAAGCTGCGCGACGGGCAGCGCGCCAGCAGCATCTGCCATTCGGCGTCCGTCAGCTCCTGCGCCTCGTCCACGACGATGTGCGCGAACGGGCCGGCGAGCCGGTCGGCGTCCTCGGGGCCCAGCGCGGCCTCGTCGACCAGGGCGTCCTGGAAGTCCTCGCCGCGCAGCATCGTCACCAGGCCGACCCCGTACTCGTCGTCGTCGACGACGCGCAGGTTGTCGACGATCTGCGCCATGCGCGCGCGTTCCGCGGCCGCGGCCGCCTCGCGCGCCCGCCGCCGGCGCGCCGCCGCCGGGTCGCCGAGCAGCCGGCGGGCGGCGTCCAGGAACGGCAGGTCGGACACGGTCCAGGCGCGGGGGTCGGGGCGCCGCAGCGCGCGCACCTCGTCCTGGCTGAGCCAGGGTGCGCAGCGGCGCAGGTAGGCCGGCACCGACCACAGGTCGGCGACCAGGTCCGCCGGGTCGAGCAGCGGCCAGGCCCTCCCGAGCGCGGTGCGCAGCGCCGTGTCGCGGGCCAGCGACGGGCGCAGCGCCTCGGCCGGGGCGTTCGGTGGCAGCCGGCTGATGACGATCTCGACCAGCTCCGCCAGGATCTGGCCGCGCGCCTCGTTGTGCGGGGTCCCGGGCTCGACCGCGTCGAACGCCTGCAGCCAGTCGTCGGTCTCGAGCTGGACCGTGCCCCACGGGGTGGCGAAGGCCAGCAGGTCGGCCGGCGGCTCCTGGTAGAACCGGACCGCCGCCTCGACCGCCCGCACCAGCTCGGCGGACGCCTTCAGCCGGGCGGCCAGCGGGTTGGTCTCGACGCCGGCCGTCGCACCCTCGGGGACGAGGTCGCGCAGGGTGCACAGCTGCACGCTCTCCTCGCCGAGGCTGGGCAGCACGTCGCGGACGTAGGCCAGGTAGGGCTGGTGCGGGCCGACGACCAGCACCCCGCCGGCGCCGCGGCGGCGCAGCCGGGGGTCGGCGTAGCACAGGTAGGCGGCCCGGTGCAGGGCGACGACGGTCTTGCCGGTGCCCGGGCCGCCGTCGACGACCAGCGCGCCGGCCGAGCCAGCGCGGATGATCGCGTCCTGGTCGGCGGCCAGGGTGGCGAGCACGTCGCGCATCTGGCCGGTGCGGCTCGCGGCCAGGCTGGCGATGAACGCCGAGTGGTCGTCGAGCGCGGCGTGCCCGTCCGCCCCCTCGAGGCCCTGCTGGGTGAACACCTCGTCCCAGTAGTCGCAGACCCGGCCGCGCGCCCAGCGGTACCGGCGGCGGCTGACCAGGCCCATGGGGTCGGCGTGGGTCGCGCCGAAGAACGGCGCGGCCGCCGGGGAGCGCCAGTCGAGCAGCAGTCGGCGGCCGGTGCTGTCGCGCAGGCCGATCCGGCCGACGTACACCGGCTCCGGCTCGTCCGCGCGGACCATCCGGCCGAGGCACAGGTCGATGCCGTACCGGCGCAGCAGCCGCAGCCGGGCGGACAGACTGTGGATCTCCAGGTCCCGCTCCAGCGCCGCCTGGCCGGCGCCGGCGGGGGCCCGGCGCACCGCGTCGAGGCGGTCGGACAGCTCGGCGATCTTCTGCTCGAGGCAGGCGGCGACCGCCGCGAAGTGCCGCTCGTCGGCGGCGATCAGGGTCGGGCTCGCCTTGGCGGCGAGATGGTGCGGAAGCTCGAACGCGCTCGTCGTGAGCGGGCCCACGTCATCAGCTCCGATCCGGGGCTCATCTTCGTCAGTACTGGCGCCGGCGCCAGAGCCGCACGCCGGGACCTGCCGGGACGGAATGAGCCCGGTGACTCATCCGTACCCGATGTTGTCGGCCTCGG
>JADGHD010000271.1 GCA_019689615.1 Frankia sp.
ATACGAACTCGAGCCTACAGGGTCGTCGTCCACCGCGACCCCGGCACATTTGAAGGTCACAGCGGCGCGCTCGAATGGACAGTGGAGAATGGCCTGGTCGCGCTCCAGTCGCACGACTTTACTGCATACTTTCACGATTCGGTCGATCTTCTCAGGAAGAAGATCCCCGGCGATCGATCGAGGGGAGTCTCCCTGACCGAGATCAGACATCGCTCCGACTCGATGCCGATCTCCGAGCTGGAGCTAGGGACATCATCGAGAATCCTGCATTACAGCGCAGACCCCACCACCGAGGATAATGTCGCCGAGGACACCGGCCTCACTGCCCTGCTCGAAGGGCTTGGGACCGAGGTGTGGGTCCGCAAGGCGGGGATCGCGGTCACAGGGAAGCGGATCATACTTTGTGATTTTGTAACATACACGGCGACCTGCCACGGAGGGGCAAAGGCTACACTTGTAGAATTTCTGAGGACACTACCGGTGCTTCGCCCACTCTCCAAAGAACAGGGACTTCGACTGCTCGACTTCTTGACCTGAACAGAGAAGACCACAATGGCTCTGCTGAAAGCGAGTTGCCGCCAGACCCCGGTCGCTCCACGTAAGTGGTCGACAGGTCGTGCTGCATAGTCGACCACGACTCCCGTCCACGCCGCTGAGCCCGCTCGCCAGCGCCATGGCCGCGGTCGTCGAGGCCTCCGCGACGACGCGAATCGAGCTGTCCGTGCTCGTCCGGGCCGCCGCTGCCATCGACCAGTCGGGCCCCGGTGAGCCGACTTGGCGCGACCGTCTCCGGGACGCGATCGAGGAGCTCGTCCGGGCAGGGATCATCGACGCCCCGAAATCCCGCGGCCACTGGGACGGACGCACCCAGCCCGCGTTGCCCCGATGGGTGCGCCGACGCCCGACGACGTCGCAGGCCGCCCCCGCCAGGCCGGCCAGGGCCTGGCATCACCGGCTGCACTGGGTCCCCCGGCTCGACGCCGAACGCAGGCTGAGCCCGGCCGAGTTCAAGCTGCTCGACGCGGTCGACCGCTGGCTCCCGCAGGCGGAGAAAGCCCTGGTGGTGCCTCTGCGCGAGCGCTCATGGCAGCTGCTCGGCGACGACAAGGCGCTGGAGGCGCTGCGCCCAGGCCGGCTGTTCGGCCCCGGGCGGCTCACCCTGGACCTGTTGCGGTGCCGCGTCACCTGGCCCCCCGTGCAGGAGCTCCGCCTCGGCGCCGGGAGATGGCTGATCGTGGAGAACTGGTCGACCTACGAGTCACTGTGCGCCGTGGCCCGCGAGACCGGCTTCGACGGACGGATCATCTTCGGCTCCGGCAACCAGGTCGGCACCCGGATCGCCGCCCTCGCCGAGACGGCTGAGGCCCCCTCGGCCCCGGTGGCGTACTTCGGCGACATCGACGCAGGTGGCATCCGGGCCGCGCGGCTCGCCGTCACCACCGCCGCGAATGTCGGCTGGCCCGCAGTACGCCCGGCCCGCCAGCTGTATGAACTCGCGCTGGCCTCACCGCAGCGCCTGACCGAGAAACCCGCCTCCGCCGAGGCCGTCGCCTGGGCGAGAAGCTGGTTCGGCGACGAACTCGGCCAGCGGATCGGACAGTGCCTCGAGTCCGGCAGCACCATCCGCCAGGAAGCCGTCGGCCTCGAGCTCCTCATGACCCATCTGCCCGTGCTGGGGGTCTAGGTCGCGGTGGTGCCGGTCGTCACGGGCGCGGTCCCGTGGCGACCGGCCAGCGCCCCCGCGCCCGGCATCCGTCAGCACGCTGGCCCGCCATCGGTCGCGCCGATATCGGCGGCGAGATCGGTCAGGAACTGCCGGGCGTCCGCGTCGAACAGGGCCATCTTCGCCAGCCGTTCCCACCTGCCGCGGTAGAGCCGGACGTCGTCCGGGTCGTGCGTGGTGAGGTTCGCGTGAATGGTCTCGACCTCCACGTACTCGCTGCCATCGGTGCGCTGGCCGCCGGTGCCGGACTCGTTGTCGTCGTTCTCGTAGATGACGAAGCTGTGCGAGATGTAGGTCGTCGCCGGCCGGTCCAGCGGAATGAGGCCGAGCGAGACGTTGTCGAGCGTGCTGACATTGCGCAGCCGGTCGAGCTGGGCGAGCACGACGCTGGGCGGCCCTGGGCGCCAGCGCAGGGCCGCCTCGATGATGAGGAAGTCGAACCGTCGGTCGGTGTAGAGCAACGTCTGCCGCTCCAGCCGGGTGGCGACCGCGGCCGCGAGGTCGGCCGGGGCGTAGGGGATGTCGAACATCGCGAAGACCCGGCGGGCGTACTCCGAGGTCTGCAGCAGGCCGGGGACGATCGACGGCTGGTAGGTGTACGAGCGGCGGGCGCGTGCCTCCCGGTCGCCGACCTCCGTCTGCAGGTGCGGCCGCTCCCGAAGCCCCGCGCGCCAGCTGCGCACGTCCACCAAGGCGGACTCGGCGAGCGTGGTCAGCGCGGAGACCGCGTCCGCGGAGGCGCCCAGGGCCTCGGCCCAGGCGATCACCTCGGCGCGCGACGGCAGCGTGTGCCCCGATTCGATGCGCGACACCTTCGACTGACTGATCCCCAGCTGTCGGGCCAGGTTCCGCCCGGACACCCCGGCGAGGCGACGCAGCCGGCGCAGGTCGGCGGCTAGCCGGGCCCGCGCGCCCATCGGTCGTGCATGGCCGGCAGCACCCTTGCTGCTGGCCAACTCGTCGCCCACTGGGTAGTCCCGCACTACGCCTCCTTGACCTCGCCGACGTCACTCTCCCCTCCCCCCATGGCACTACTTGGGCGATGCAGTTTGATGCAGGATGCTACAGAATTGACGCAAAAATGATGCCGGAATGAATCACGGATGCCGGGCCGACCAAGGCGACAGCCGCGACGACGAGGCGCGAGAGCAGACGGCCCGACCGCCGTCGCGGCTCGGGTCACGCGCCACCGCCAGTCGAGCGGTGCGGGCGCCGAGGAATCTGCTCCTTCCCTGGCGTCTGGGTGGCCGGGTGGCAAGACTGCTGGGTGACAGGAAGGGCGCCGACGCGGTGTCCGGATCGTGCTGGCCCGGCCGGTCACCCGGCGGGTGTGTCCCCGCCAGCGGTCGCTGGTGTCCCGCCGTGCTGGCTCCTCGCGGATGGGAGCACCATGCCCGACTCGCCCGTTGCGGTCGTTACCGGCGCTAGCCGGGGGATTGGTCGTGCTGGCGCGCTGGCCTTGGCTGAGGCTGGCTTTGATGTCGCCATCAGTGCGCGGACCGTCAGGGAGGGCGAAGGGCGGCTGCGGGCCAGCTCGGTGCGGGAGAGCGGGGAGCACTCGGTGCCGGGGAGCCTGGAGCGCACCGCGGCGGAGATCGAGGAGCGGGGGCAACGGGCGTTGATCGCGCCGATGGACCTGCTTGACCGCGAATCCGTGCTGTCGCTGCCGCGCACGGTGCTCGAGGCGTGGGGGCGCATCGATGTGCTGTTCAACAACGCGGTCTACCAGGGCGTCGGCACCATGGACCGGGTCGAGGACCTGACCGTTGGGTCGATGCACGCGCTGCTCACCGGCAACTTCGTCCACCAGGTGCTGCTGATCCAGGAGGTGTTGCCGCACATGCGGCAGCAGGAGCGCGGCATCGTGATCAACATGGTGTCGGGGTCGGCGCGCTACGACCCGCCGGGGCCTCCCGGTGAGGGTGGCTGGGGCATCCTCTACTCCGCGTCCAAGGCGGCGTTCGGGCGGGTCGCCGGTGGGCTGAACGCCGAGCATGGGGCGGCCGGGATCAGGGCGTACAACGTGGATCCGGGCAGCGTCATGACCGAAGCCCGGCGTGCCAGGAGCTCGACGGACGTGTACGAGGCGGCGTACGGCAGCGCGCCTGCCGAGGCCACCGGGAAGGTTGTGGCCTGGCTGGCCACCGACCCGGGTGCCGAGCGGTTCCTGGGGAAGTGGATCTTCGCGCCGAAGCTGTGCTCCGATCTCGGTCTGCTGCCTGGCTGGACGCTGACGGACACGTTCGCGGCGTAGGCCACGTCCAGGCGGCGTCCGCCGGCGGCTGCGGCACGCGACGGCGACCTCCCAGCGTCGGCGGCCGGTCAGGCGGCCGGGGCCTGGGCCGTGCCGATGATCTGGGGGGCGGACGGGAAGGGCATGCCGGTGTCGGCGCGGCCGAGTTGCTGGTAGCTCGTGATGGTGAACCCTGCCTGCTCGATGGCGGCCGCCGTGTGCCGGGAGGTGTGGCAACCAGCGCCGACGATGGGCCAGATGGTGGCGTCAAGCAGGCGCTGTACCCGGCGGCGGCCGGTTGTCTGGGCTGCGACGTGCTCGAAGAAGCGCAGCTGTCCGCCGGGGCGCAGGACCCGGCGGATCTCGGCGAGCGCCGCGGCCGGGTCGGCGACGGAGCACAGCACGAGACAGCAGACCGCCGCGTCATACGAGCCGGTTTCGGCCGGGATCCGTTCCGCGACACCGTCCACGACCTCGATCGGTACCGTCGCCTGCCGCGCGGCGGCTTCGGCGATGCCGCGCAGGTAGGGCTCCGGCTCGACCGCGAGCACCGCCGTGACCTCGGGCTGGAAATGGGCGAAGTTGGCCCCCGTGCCCGCGCCGATATCGAGGACTCGGCCGCTCAGGCCCGCCAGTACCGCGCGTCGGTGCCCGGCCAGCCGGCGCTCCATCAGCGGGCTGGTTCGGGCGTAGTAGCGGGCGAACAGCGGGTGCATGTGCTTGGCCATCAGGCCGCGCCCTCCTCCGATGTCGCGCGGGGTATCCCGGGATCGCGCCTGGCTGCGCGGTCAGCCGGCCTGGCGGGCCGTGGTGGTGCCGGCGGCCACCGGTGTCGGCGCCAATGCCGACGTCGCGGCCGCGGCTGGCGGTGGCGTCGCGTGCTCCAGTGCCCAGGCGCAGATCGCGGCGAGCGGCTCGCGCAGGGTCAGACCGAGGTCGGTGAGCGCGTACTCGACGTGCTGTGGCGCACTCGCCCGCAGGACGCGGCGGGCGACCAGGCCATCAGCCTCCATGCCGCGCAGCGTCTCGGTCAGCACCTTCTGGGTGATGCCGGGCAGGCGGCGACGCAGCTCGGCATGCCGGCGCGGGCCGTCGAGCAACGAGTAGATGATCAGCACTCGCCACTTGGACGCGAAACGTTCCAGTGCCTGTCGCGTCGCGCAGGACTCTTCCAGCACCTCGGGGATGACCAGCGCCATCGACCGCTCCTCCGTTACGGGCCCCAGGTCCGCACCTGCCAGCATCCCGTGCACCGACCGGATAGGCACGTGAAAGTGCCCTCTCGCCTCACTGGCGAGGCGCGACCTACGGTGAGCCGCAGCCCACCCGATTCGGATTCCTTGTGGATCCGCGGTGCTCCCACCGCGCAGACGAGGAGTGAAGAATGACCCCCACCCCTGCCGCGCAGCCCACCGCGTCCAATGCCGCGACCAGCGAGAGCCGCACTCCGTTCGAGCGCCCTGTCGCGGTCACCGTCGAACGCGTCGAGTTCAGCAGCGAGGGCATTCCTCTCGTCGGCCAGCTGCGGCTCCCCGCCCGCGCCGGCGCCGATCTCCCAGACGGCGAAAGCGGGCGCGCTGCCGCCGGCATCGTGCTGACCGGCCCGTTCACCGGGGTGAAGGAACAGGTTGTCGGCACCTACGCCGAACGGCTCGCCGCGGCCGGGTTCGTCACCCTCGCCTTCGATCACCGCGGGTTCGGCGAGAGCGGCGGACGGCGTGCCCACGAGGACAGCCAGGGCAAGCTCGCCGATCTGCGCTCCGCGCTCGACCTGCTCGTCAGCCGTCCCGAGGTCGACTCCGCCCGGCTCGCGGTGGTCGGCGTCTGCCTGGGCGGAGGCTACGCCGTCCGCGCCGCGGCGACGGACCCGCGGCTGCGCGCCGTGGTCGGGATAGCCGGCGCGTACAACAGCCCGGCCTGGTTCGCCGAGCGCATGGGGCTCGCTGCCTACCGGTCGGCGCTCGAGTCGTTCCTGGCGGGCTACGACGAGCTGCTGCCGGCGGTCGCGCCCGATGACGGCCCCGCGGCCATGGGCGGCCAGGAGCCGTACGAGTACTACGGAACCGCCCGCGGGGCGGCCCCGAACTGGCGGAACGAGGTCACCCGCGGCTCGCTGCACTCGCTGATGACGCTCGACGCGCTCGCCGCGGCCCCGCTCCTGGCCGACGTCCCGCTCCTGATCGTGCACGGGCGGGTCGACGACTACTGCTCCCCCGAGCTCGCCGCAGAGATGCACCGCCGCACCGCCGCCGCCAGCACTCGCGACAACGCCAGCCTCGTCTGGCTGGACACCACCAGCCACATCGACCTCTACGACGCCGAGCCCCACGTCAGCGACGCCGTCGCCGCCACGGTCGACTTCCTGCGCCGCGCCTTGTGATCACGTGAACGGCCCGCTGGCACGGCGGAGCGTGAGTCCGCCGGGCCGCCCGCGTGGCCGGCCAGCGCCAGACGGTGACGGCCGCCGGAAGGTCGTGCAGCCGACAGCCGCCGCAGGCCAAACCGGCCTGATCCGGGGCGACAACTGCCCTGGTAGAGGAGCAATGTGGAGGCATGTCTCGAACCGCACACGGGCGCAACAACACCCCATCACCTGCCTCCGCCGCGTCCGGCAGGGCCGGCCGGGTGGCGCTCGTGCTGGCGGTCGCGGCGACCGTCACCGCCCTGGCCGCCGGCTGTGACTCCGCCGACGGCAACGCGACCGTTGCCCCGCCGCCCGCCGCGGCGACCACGCTGCCGCCCGACGCCACGCCGGCACCGCCGGACGCCTCGCCCACCGACGACGGCGGCACGGTCGTGCCATCCTCCTCGCCCTCGGCCACCGCGTCCACGGCCCCGCCCGCCACCCCGTCCACCTCGCCGACCACGCCGGGCGGGCAGCCGTCCACAC
>JADGHD010000272.1 GCA_019689615.1 Frankia sp.
AAGGTGGGCGGGACGGCCGACACCGCCGCGTGGGCCGGTCCCCACGTCGGGCGCCCGGCGGGGGTAGCGGCCCGCTCGGGCGACGTAGGCGGCGAGGACGCGGCGCAGGGCGACCCCCGCGGCGTCCGCGCGGATGCTCACCTCCTCGGCCAGCTCGCCGTCCCCGCTGATCAGTGGCAGGCCGTCGATCGTGAACCGTTCCTGCAGGGCGAGGTCCTCGTCCAGCACGGCCTGCTCGAACCGGGCCGCCGCGGCGATCCGCTCGGCATCCCCGGCCAGGTCGTCGCGCAGCAGCCGGGTGTAGACCCGGGTCGAGTCCGCGTCCTCCGGCTGCAGGCAGAAGTAGATCGTGTTGGTGATCCCGGCGTCCGGGTACTCCAGCCGCAGCCGCAGCATGAACGGCGGGCGGTACACATACGTCGAGCGCCGCGGCTGGACCAGCGGGCGCAGCCCGGCCGCCACGCCCGGGTCCTCCGGGTTGGCCACCTGCTGCTCCATCCGCACCACGAAGCCGTCCCCGTCGGCGTCCACCCGGTACGGCGGCACGACCGTGTCCTCGCCCGGGCCGATCGTGCCGGCGTGCACGAACGGGAAGTGCGCGGTGTCGAGGAAGTTGTCGGCGAGCAGCCCGGCGCAGGCGCTGGTGCGGGCGGGCTCGAGCCAGACCGAGTCGAACGAGCCGTCCGCCTCCTCGGGCAGGTCCATGATCTCCGAGAACGGCTCGTCGGGGGCGAGCCAGACCAGCCCGTGCCGCTCGGTGACCCCCCAGGCCGAGGTGGCCCTGGCCCGCCGCGGCGCGGGGACCCCCGGCCCGAGCGCCGGGACCGCCGTGCACTCGCCGCCGGCGGCGAACCGCCAGCCGTGGTACGGGCAGACGAGCTCGCCGCCGTCGACCCGGCCGGCCGACAGCGGCGCCAGCCGGTGCGGGCAGCGGTCCTCGAACGCCACGAGCGTGCCGTCGAGGCGGGCCAGCACCCATGGCTCACCCAGCAGCCGCACCCCGAGCGGGGCGTCGTCGCGCAGCTCGCTCGACAGCGCGACGGGATGCCAGCCGTGGCGCAACGCCGGATCGGTGTTCGTCAGCCGCCGCGACACCCGCACCCACCTGTCCTTCTCGTCCCGTGACGTACTCGCTCGTTGCTCCGCGCGCACCCCGGTCACCCCGTTTACCCCATCACGCCCGCTGGCGCGCGGCGGTTTCCATGCGGCATCCCTGACGTAACACTGTGTGAAGCCGAGGCCGGGCGGCGGCTGGCCGGTCGCAGGCCTGGGCCGCACGGCCCTGTCAGGCGGGACAGCTCGGCAGAACATGCCCGTAACGTGCGGGTCCTATGGTCGTTGGGCGGGTTGGCCGCTCCTGGCCTGCCCGTCGTGGCGGACAGTAATCACCGTCGGGGACAGCCCCGACGCCGCGGCCGACCGGCCCCGGCCCGGCAGCGACACCCGGGAGGCTGACCAGGTGAAAGGCGCCCCGCCCGTGCTGTACCGGCCGGGCACCGTGGGCGAGGCGGTGCGGCTGCTCGCCCAGCCGGACGCCGAGCCGCTCGCCGGTGGCACGGACCTGGTCCCGGCGCTGCGGGCGGGAGCGCCCCGGCCGCGGGCCATCGTCTCCCTGCGGCGGGTGCTGGAGCTGCGGGTCCGCGGCGTCGGCGCGGACGCGCTGACCGTCGGCGCCGCGGTGACCTACACCGAGCTGGCCGAGTGGTCGCCCGCGCCCGGGCTGGCCGCGGTGGCCCGCTGCGTCGGCTCGCTGCAGGTCCGCAACGCCGGCACGGTGGGCGGCGCGCTCGGCAGCGCGAACCCACGCGGTGACCTGCTGACCTTCCTCACCGCGGCGGACGCGCAGGTGCTGCTGTGCTCGGCGCGCGGCCCGCGGGTGGCCAGCGTGGCCGAGTTCCTGGCCGGCGGGCGCCGCCGCGGCGACCTGGTGACGGCGGTGCGGCTGCCGCCGGCCAGGGGCCCGCAGGTCTTCTTCAAGATCGGTGGCCGGCAGGCGGCCTACCCGGCGCTGGTGTCCTGCGCGGTCGTCGTCGACCGGCTGACCGGCCGGGTGGGCGCCGCGGTCGGCGGGATCGCCACCGCGCCGCTGCGGGTCACCGCCGCCGAGGAGTTCGCCGCCAGCGAGGTCGACTGGTCGGCCCGGGGGGCCTTCCGTGGCTCGGCGCAGGCGGTGGCCCGCCGGTTCGGCGAGCTGGTCAGCGCCGCCGCCCGGCAGGCACCGGCCCAGTTGCCGGCCGGCCAGCGCGACCCGGTCGACTACCGCTGCCACGCGGTCGGGGTGCTGGCGGCCAGGGCGCTCGCCCGCTGCCTGGCCGCACCGGCGCAGCCGAGCATGCCCGTGGGCGTGGGCGCGTGATGCGCCGGCGCGAGCCCGTCGAGCAGGGGGCACGTCAGGTGGTGACCGAGACCGAGGCCGTCGCGGCCGGGCGTGAGGTGACCGACGCCCGCCCGGCGGCGGCCAGCCAGCCAGCAACGGGCCGCGGCTGCGACCCGGGCCGTCGCCCGGAGCACGGCCAGCCGCCGGCGCCCGTGGCCGGCGACGACCCGGCGGCGCCGCTGCCGGTGGCGCCCTACCGGCTGCACGTGGACGGCGTCCCGCGGCGGGTGACCGGCGCGGCGCTCGAGGAGTCGCTGCTGACCGTGCTGCGCGAGCGGCTCGGGATCACCTCGGTCAAGGACGCGTGCGAGCACGGGCGCTGCGGCTCCTGCTCGGTGCTGCTCGACGGCCGGTTGGTCAACTCCTGCACGGTGCTCGCCGCCGACGCCGCGGACGCCCGGATCAGCACGGTCGCCGGACTGCCGGCCGACGGCCTCGCGCCGGTGCTGCAGCAGGCGTTCCTGCGTCACGGCGCGGTGCAGTGCGGGTTCTGCACGCCCGGCTTCATCGTCTCGGCCACCGACCTGCTCACCCGCCGGCCGGACGCCAGCGAGGACGAGCTGCGCGAGGCGCTGGCCGGCAACATCTGCCGGTGCACGGGCTACGGCCGGATCATCGCCGCGATCCGCGCCGTCCAGGCGGAGCTGGCCGGCGGCGGCGAGCCGGCCGCGGGTGGCGAGGCCGCCGGGGATGCCGGCACGGTCGGGGACGCGAGCGCGGCCGGCCCGGGCGACGGGACGGGTGAGGGGGCATGACGGACAGCTCGTGGCGGCCAGCGGCCGGGGTCGGGGCGGCCGTGCTCCGGCCGGACGGGCCGGCCAAGGTCAGCGGCACCTTCCCGTTCGCCGGCGACCTGGCGGTCCCGGGGATGCTGCACGCCCGCACCCTGCGCAGCCCACACGCCAGGGCGCGGATCCGGGGGATCGACGCGTCGGCAGCTGCCCGGCTGCCGGGGGTGGCCGCGGTGGTGACCGCCGCGGACGTGCCGGGGCTGGCGACCTACGGGCTGATCGTGGCGGACCAGCCGGTGTTCGCCGCCGAGGAGGCCCGCTACGCCGGTGAGCCGGTGGCCGCCGTGGCGGCCGTGGACGCGGCCACCGCCCGCCGGGCACTGGCCGCGATCCGGGTCGACTACGAGCCGCTGCCGCCGGTCACCGACCCGGAGCTGGCGATGGCGCCCGACGCGGAGCCGCTCTACCCGCCGGACGGGGTACACGGGCAGTTCAGCCACGGCAACATCTACCGCGAGATCGACCTGCGCCACGGCGACGACCCGGACCGCGTCGGCCCGGTGGTGGTCGAGGACACCTACGTCATCGGCATGCAGGACCAGGCCTTCCTGGCCCCCGAGGCGGCACTGGTCGTGCCCGGCGCCGACGGCGGGGTCGACATCACGACGGCCACCCAGTGGCTGCACTCCGACCGCGAGCAGATCGCGGCCTGCCTCGGCCTGCCAGAGGAGAAGGTGCGGCTCACCCTGGGCGGTGTCGGCGGGGCGTTCGGCGGCCGGGAGGACGTCACCCTGCAGATCCACGGCGCCCTGCTCGCCCTGGCGGCCGGCGCGCCGGTACGGATCGCCTACGACCGGACCGAGTCGTTCCTCGGCCACCCGCACCGCCACCCGGCCCGGATGTGGTTCCGGCACTCGGCCACCCGTGACGGCGACCTGGTCGCCGTCCAGGCCCGGATCATCCTCGACGGCGGGGCCTACGCCTCGTCGTCGCAGGCGGTGCTCGGCAACTCGGTCACCCACGCCGCCGGCCCGTACCGGGTGCCCAACGCCCACCTGTACGGCGCGGCGGTGCGGACCAACAACCCGCCGTGCGGCGCGATGCGCGGCTTCGGCGTGCCGCAGGTGACCATCGGCCACGAGGCGCAGATGGACCGGCTCGCCGACGCGCTCGGCATGGACCCGGTGGAGCTTCGGGCCCGCAACGCGATCGCGCCCGGCGACAGGCTGCCCACCGGGGCGCCGATGCCCGCGCCGATGCCGGCCCGCGAGCTGATCGAGCTGGTCGCCGCCCGCCCGCTGCCGCCGCCGCGCGACCCGGCCGCCGACCCCCACGGCCTCGCGCTGCCCGGCGGGCGCGGCGCCGGCGCCGACCCGGCCCGGGTGCGCCGCGGCGTCGGCTACGCCCTCGGGATCAAGAACCTGATGTTCTCCGAGGGCTTCGACGACGACGCCACCGCGCGGGCCCGGCTCGAGCTCGGCCCGGACGGGCGGCCGCGGGCCTGGGTGCACTCCGCGTGCGCCGAGGTGGGCCAGGGCTTCGTCACGATCGCCGGGCAGATCGCCAGGACCGAGCTGGGCGTCGAGGAGGTGGTGCTGGCCCCGGCGGACACCGGGGTCGGCAGCGCCGGCTCGACCAGCGCGTCCCGGCAGACCTGGATGAGCGGTGGCGCCGTGCGCGGCGCCTGCGTCGCCGTCGCCGACCGGCTGCTCGCCCGGGTGGCCCGCCGGCTCGGCCTGCCCGCGCCGGTCATCGAGGCGCCGCGGCGGGTGCTGAGCCTGCGCTGCGGCGAGATCGTCGGCCCCGAGGTCGGGGTGCGCGTGCCGCTCGCCGAGGCGCTGGCCGAAGGGCCGATCGACGCCGAGTACACCCACCACCACCGGCGCACCGAGCCACTCGACGCGGACGGCCAGGGTGACGCCCACGTCGCCTTCGCCGCCGCCGCGCACCGGGCGGTCGTCGACGTCGACCTGGACCTCGGCCTGGTCCGGGTGGTGCAGATGACGCTGGCCCAGGACTGCGGCACGGTGGTCAACCCGCTGGCGCTCACCGGCCAGGTCGAGGGCGGGACGGCGCAGGGGCTGGGGCTGGCGGTGATGGAGGAGCTGGTCACCGTCGACGGCATCGTGACCAACCCGACCTTCCACGGCTACCTGCTGCCGACCGCCGCGGACGTGCCCGCGCTGGACTTCGTCGCCGTCACCTACCCGCAGCCGGATGCCCCGTACGGGGTGAAGGGCGTCGGCGAGGCGCCGACCGGCACGGCCACCCCGGCGGTGCTCGCCGCGATCCGCGCGGCGGTGGGCCGGGACCTGCGTTTCGTCCCGGTCCGCCCGGCCGACCTGGTCGACCTCGCCGCCGGGACGGGCGGTGTTGACCGCGGCCCGGGGGGAAGGGAGCCAGCCGATGCCTGAGCAGCCCGCCCGGCCGCCGGCCCCGGACGCGGGGGTGGTGGACCTGCCGGAGCGGCCAGAGGTGCTGCGCTCCCGGCGGGTGGTGACCCCCGAGGGCGTCCGCCCGGCCGCGGTGCACATCGCCGGCGGCCGGATCGTCGCGGTCACCGGCCCGGACGAGGCCGGCCCGGACGCGGCCGTGACCGATCTCGGTGACCTCGCCCTGCTGCCCGGCGCCGTCGACACCCACGTCCACGTCAACGAGCCCGGCCGGACGCACTGGGAGGGGTTCGCCACCGCGACCAGGGCGGCCGCCGCCGGCGGGGTGACGACGATCATCGACATGCCGCTGAACTCCGTCCCGCCGACGACCTCGCTGGCCGCGCTCGAGGCCAAGCGGGCGGCCGCGGCCGGGCAGGTCAGCGTGGACGTCGGGTTCTGGGGCGGCATCATCGGCGCCGACGCCACCAGCGTGCGCGACCTGGCCGAGCTGCACGACGCCGGGGTGTTCGGGTTCAAGGCGTTCCTCGCCCCGTCCGGCGTCGACGAGTTCCCGCACGTCTCGCTGGAGCAGCTGGCCGCCGCCGCCCGGCACACCGCCCGGCTCGGCGCGCTCACCGTCGTGCACGCCGAGTCCCCGTCGGTGCTGGACAAGGCGCCGGCCGCGGCCGGCCGGTCGTTCGCCAGCTGGCTGCGCTCGCGCCCGCCGGCCGCCGAGACCGAGGCCGTCGCCGCGCTCGCCGCGCTGGCCGGCGCCACCGGCGCCCGGCTGCACGTGCTGCACCTGTCGGCCGCGGCCGCGCTCGACGACGTGCTCGTCGCCCGCGACGCCGGGCTGGGGCTGACCGTCGAGACCTGCCCGCACTACCTGACGTTCACCGCCGAGGAGGTCCCGGACGGGGCGACCGAGTTCAAGTGCGCGCCGCCGATCCGGGAGCGGGCCAACCAGGACCTGCTCTGGGCCGGCCTCGCCGAGGGCCTGTTCGTGGGCGTCGTCTCCGACCACTCGCCGGCCAGCCCCGACGTCAAGGCGATCGACACCGGCGACTTCGGCGCAGCCTGGGGCGGGATCGCCTCGGTGCAGCTCGGCCTGTCCGCCGTGTGGACCGGCGCGCGTCGCCGCGGGCACGGGCTCGCCGAGCTGGCCCGCTGGGTGGCCACCGGCCCGGCCGATCACGCCGGGCTCGCCGGCAAAGGGCGGATCGCCCCCGGCGCCGACGCCGACCTGGTCGTCTTCGACCCGGAGGCCTCGGCAGTGGTGGACGCCACGCGGCTGGCCCCCCCCCCCCCCCCCAACCCCA
>JADGHD010000273.1 GCA_019689615.1 Frankia sp.
GGGGGGGGGGGGGCGGGGGGGGGGCGCCCCCCCCCGCGGGCCGCGCGGGGGGCGGGCGCCGCGAAGCGATGGTCACGGGTAGAGGCCGCGGGTCTGGTGGGCCTCGACGACCCGGCCGACTCCGATGATGTGCGCGGCTTCGCGCAGGCTCACGCCGCGCTCGGCCGCCAGGGCCGACACCTCGTGGTAGGCGCGTTCCATGACCTCCCGCAGCTGCCGGCGGACGTCGACCTCGGACCAGGGGTAGCCCCGCAGGTTCTGCACCCATTCGAGGTGGGAGACCGCCACGCCGCCGCCGTTGGCGAGGATGTCCGGGACGACGACCACCCCGTTGTCCGCGAGCGCCTGGTCGGCCTCCGCCGACACCGGGCCGTTCGCGCCCTCGACGACGACGCCGGCGCGGACCCGGTCGGCGTTCGCTTCCGTGATGACGTTCTCCACCGCGGCGGGCACCAGGAGGTCGACGTCGAGCTCCAGGAGCTCGCCGTTGCCGATGACGTCCGCCCCCGGGTACCCGATGACGCTGTCCGCGCCGTCCGCGACGTGCCGCATCAGCGCGGCGACGTCCAGGCCGCCGGGATCGTGCACGCCGCCCTTCACGTCGGACACGGCGACCACCCGGCACCCGGCGGCCCGCAGGTACAGCGCGGCCAGCGCGCCGACCTTGCCGAACCCCTGGACCGCGACCGTCGTCGAGCCGAGGTCGTGGCCGCGCTCCCGCAGCGCCGCGAGCGCCGTGATCACGATCCCGCGGCTGGTCGCGCCGGCCCGGCCCGCCGACCCGCCGACGGACAACGGCTTGCCGGTCACGACGCCGGGCGCGGTCCGGCCGGTGTGCGCGGCGTAGGTGTCCATCATCCAGGCCATGACCTGCTCGTCCGTCCCGACGTCCGGGGCGGGGATGTCGAGGTCCGGGCCGATCAGCGGGACCAGCTCCGCGGCGTACCGGCGGGCGACGCGCTCCTTCTCGGCCGCGCTGAGCAGCCCCGGCTCGACCGCCACCCCGCCCTTGGCCCCGCCGTAGGGAAGGTTCATCAGCGCCGTCTTCCAGGTCATCGCCATGGCCAGCGCCTGGACCTCGGCCAGGTCGGTGCCGGCGTGGAAGCGCACGCCGCCCTTGGCCGGCCCGCGCGCCAGGTTGTGCTGCACCCGGTAGCCGGTGAGGACCAGCAGCTCGCCGTCGTCGCGCCGGATCGGCACGCTGATCGTGACGGCGCGGCGCGGGGTGCGCAGCAGGTCGTGCATGTCGTCGGAGAGGCCCAGGTGGCGGGCGGCGGTGGCGAGCCGGCGCTGCGCCGTTGCCAGGGCGACGTCAGAACCGAGGCTCATGAAACGTCACCTCAATCCGCAGCTGTATTTCACGGGCGTGACGGGCAGGCATTACCGAGTCCCTTCTCCCGAATAGACGCCTGACAACGCTGGCTGGCGTCGGCACCGACGCTATGGGACCTGTCCGGGCATGGCCCGACAGCTGAAGAAGAATTGAGGATGAAAAGATCACGGCGGCGCGCGTTATCGGCGGCCGGCCGACCACCGCGCACCCCCGGTCGGTCGGCGATGGCTGGCAGGCGTCCGGTCACCGCGCCGCGAGCCCGGCCGGTCCGGGGCCGCGGGCGGAACCTGCCCGCCCGGGGCCGGTGGTGGTGGGCCGACGCCGTCGGGGCAGCCAGGGCTGGCCGACCGTGGCCACCTGCCCCTGCCCGTCCAGCCGCAGGATCACCAGGCTGCCCGGCCGCTGGCGAGCGCGGCGGCGACGAGTAGCGCCGCGCCAGACCGGAGCAGCGCGGCGGGAATTCCGCGGGAAATCACGCGGGGCGGCTATTCCCCGGTGGGCCGGCCGCGCTGTCGCGCGGCGATGCCGCGTCCAATTCGTCAGGTCGAGCCGGCGGTCGTGGCGGAGTGGCCGGCCTGGCGGGCGGTGATGAAGCCGTTCGCGTACAGCCAGCCGATCGAGTCCCGGACGGTCTCCGTCAGGCTGCGCCCGGCGAGACCGAGCTCCGTGCGGGCGAGCCGGTCGTCCACCGGCGGGTGCCAGGCCAGGAAACAGACTCCTTCGTACTCCACCGGGAGCCGCCACGGGCAGACCCGCTGCACGGCGTCCACCGGTCTGGTGAGCGGGCGCACCACGGCGACCGGGGGGAACACCGTCGGCAGCCGCCGGCCGGTGACCTGGCGGATCACGCCGATGAGCTCCCGGGTCGTGGTGGAGGCGGCGGGGGCGACGTAACACCGTGGGCCGCGGCCCTTCCCCAGCACTCGGGCGTGCAGCTGCGCCACGTCCCGGACGTCGGAGATCACGAACCCGCCGGCAGGCATGACCGGCATCTGGCCGCGCAGGATCCGGCGCAGCCTGGCGAGCTGATCGCCCAGGTGCGGGTCGTGCGGCCCCCAGACGGCCGCCGGGTAGGTGATCACCACCGGCGCGCCCTTCTCCTGCAGCCCGCGGGCGATCCGCTCCGCCTCGGCCTTCGAGCGCATGTACGGCGTCGGTGACGTGCCGACCGCCGACCGCTCCGACATCACCTCGTCCGCGCAGGGCAGCAGCGCCGCCGTGCTGGACACGTGCACGACCGGGTCGGCGCCGGCGGCGACCGCAGCGTTCAGGACGATGTCGGCCGCGCGCACGTTGACGGCGGCGATCCGCCCGACGTCCCGGCTGTCCAGCGAGTAGACGGCCGCCGCGTGGATCACCGCGTCGCAGCCGGTCAGGGCCTCCCCGAGGCCGTCCGGGTCCGTCGCGTCGCCGGGCACGACCTCGACCGCGGACCGGTCGACGCCCAGCGGCGCCAGCGCGGGCTCCACCCGCGCGGGGTCGCGCGCCAGCAGCCGGGGCGCGTGCCCCGCCGCGACCAGTGCGGCGACCGTGTGCGAGCCGACGTACCCCGTCCCTCCCGTGACCAGGACCTTCATGGCGTCTCCCGCCGTGATCGTGGTCGCTCGTGCCGGCCGCCGGCGGTGTCAGCGACCTGCCTCACCCACCGTTACCGGAGCGCAGCGTCCCGTGCCAGTCGGAGCCGGCGCCACGGGTCGCGATCAGGACTCCTGGCCCCGGTAGGTCGCCAGCCTCGGCCACCAGACGGGCGCGCAACATCGGGGAATCCCCTTCTCCGTCGACGACGCGGCCCAGGCGTCCGCTGGGGAGGCCGAGCGCCGGGGCGCGCCCCGCGCGCCGCCCCGCGCCCCCGGGCCCCCGCGGGCCCCGCCGCGGGGGGCCGGCCGCCGGTTGCCGGCGGCGGACGGCGGCGGACGGCAATGCCTAGAGCGGCTGCCAGGTGGGCGTGCGCCGCTCGCGGAACGCCTGGAACGCCTCGGCGAGCTCACCGGTCGCGGTGCACATCACCTGGGTGCGGTTCTCGATGTCGAGCGCGTGCCGCAGGCTCGGCGCGTCGATCGTCTGCCACATCGTCTCCTTGGTCATCCACACCGCCAGCGGCGGGTTCGCGGCGATCTCGCGCGCCTTGGCGACGGCGCGGTCGACCACCTCGCTGACCGGGACGACGTCGATGACCAGGCCCATCTCCCTGGCCTCCGCGGCGTCGAACACCCGTCCGGTCAGCAGCAGCTCAGCCGAGCGGGACGCGCCCACCAGCCGCGGGAGGTGGTAGCTGGTGCCCATGTCGCAGGCGGACACGCCGCGCTTGATGAACACCGCGCCGAACGTGGCCGTGTCCGCGGCGATGCGGATGTCGCAGGCGAGCGCGAGCGCGAACCCGCCGCCGTGCGCGGCGCCGTTCACCGCGGCGATGACCGGCACCCGCAGGCGGTGGATCTTCTCGAAGAGGCCCGCCATGAGCTCCTGCGCGGCGAAGGTGACCACGGTCCGGTTGGTCACCCGGCTGAGCAGTTCGCCCTGGGGAACGCCATCGAGGTCGTCGGAGTCGGCCGGGCCGGACTTGATGTCGGCACCGGCGCAGAACGCGGCCCCCTCACCGGTGATGACGAGCACCCGCACGGCGGGATCAGCGGCGATGCGGTCGATCTCCCGGTGCAGCGCGACCAGAGCGTTGGAGCTCAGGGCGTTGCGGCGGTCGGGCCGCGTGATCGTCAGCAGGACGATCCCGTCCTCGGGAGTCGTGGTGGAGAGCAGGGTCATGACGTAACACCTAGATCTCTCGGGGCTGCTGATGCCCGCGCGGGAACTGATACAGCGCGGGAGCAGAGCCGGTGGGCGGTGCTGATCGGGCGGCTCGCTCGGCAGACACTCTCGTGTCGTCCCGGTCAGCCGTTGTCGGCGTGGTCGGTCATAAGCGAGCGCAGGACGGTGAACGCCGCGGTCAGGCTGGGGATGGGGGATTCGGTCGCCCCCGAGGCAATCCAGGACTCGTTGGCGAGCCGGACGGCACACAGCACGCCGCTGGCCAGGATCCGGGCCTGGAGCTGGTTCTCGTCGGGTGTCCCCGGGAAGCGCGGGGCGATCGCCTCGGCCAGCCGCGTCTCCCACTCGAGGTGGGTGGCGCTGGTGTGTGCCTGCACCGCCGGTACCTCGGCGCGCAGCCGGGCGTCGAGCAGGAGGATGTCGCGCTGCCGGCGCCAGTCCTCCTGGATGGCGAGGAAGGCGTTGCACAGCGCGGTGAGCGGCCCTTCGTCGGCTGGGCGGGCGTCGAGGGCGGCGAGCACGGCCTTCAGGTGCCCGAGGTTGACCCCGGCGACGAAGCAGTGCTCCTTGGAGTCGAAGTAGCGGAAGAACGTCGACCGGCCGATCTCCGCGTGCTCGCAGATGTCCTCGACCCGGACGGCGGCGAGGCCGTGCCGCATGATGAGCCGGACCGCGACCCGCGCGGTGTGCTCGTAGGTGCGCTCCTTCTTGCGCTCCCGCAACGTCCGGCGCCCGGCCGGCGCCGACGACGGAGCCGGTGGCGATGCGGTCATCGGGGATGCGGTGCCGGCCGGGGTGCGGCGCATCCCCGACGCCGTGGTCGCGCGGATCATTGCTCCAGTCTCCAGCGAGGACCCGCCGGACTGGCGGGGGGAGCGCCGTCGCGTTCCACTTGGCACTTTGTGCCATCTGGGAGATGGTGTCAACGCTCGTGGCGCCACCGGTCCGGACTCATGGCCAGCCCCGGCCGCCGTCCGGTCGTCCGTACGGCTTCGGTTGCCGCGCCCGGGGTGGCAGTGGACCATCGGGATGCCGTCGGTGATCACGCCGTGCGCCGTGGGCGGTCGCGCCGACGCCTGCCGGAGCGGCCCGCACGACGTCGGCGCTGGGCCGGCGAGCAGCGTGCGGAACGGGTCCCAGCGGTGCGTTCTCGGCGACGCGGAGCCTGTGCGCGGCGCTGAGCGGGCAGGCGGCTGTCGGCCCCCGACACCTAAGGAGCGGTCTGATGGGGAGCTTTCCACGGGCGGAGGTCGAGGCGGCGTGGGCCGAGTACCGGCGGCTCGGGGCCGAGAACCGGGACTGGCCGGCATGGGCGCGGATGTTCAGCGACGACGCGGTCTACACGGAGCACAACCTCGGTGAGTTCCGCGGGCAGAAGGCGATCGAGGACTGGATCGTCGCCTGCATGGCCGAGTTCCCGGCGATGACGTTATGGATCGAGTGGACCATCATCGACGGCGACCGAATCAGCTTCTACATCTGGAACAACCTGCCCGACCCGACCGGCACCGGGCGCCGCTTCGGGTTTGCCAACACGACGTTCCTGGAGTACGGCGGCGACGGCAGGTTCCGCCGGCAGGGCGACTACTACAACCCGGCCGACGCCGAGCGCGTGATCGGCGAGTGGATTGCGGCGGGAGGGCGAAGGACCACGCCGCCAGACCCCTCGTTACGCGGGATGGCGGGCTGGGCGCCCGAGCCGCCGGCGCCGGCCTTCCCCCGCGAGGAGATCGAGGCCGAGTTCGCCAGGTACCGCGAGCGGGCCGCGCTGGCCGTGGCCACCGGCGACTGGGACCAGTGGGCCGACCAGTTCACCGACGACGCGCACTACCGCGAGCACCACTACGGCTACTTCCGCGGCAAGCGCGAGATCAAGGACTGGATCAACTCGGTGATGCGGCCGTTCCCGACGATGACCTTTCCGGTGTCGTACTACCTCATCGACGGAAATCGGGTGAGTGCTCTGATTCCCAACATCCTGCCGCCGCCTGACGGCGACGACGGCTACTACGGGTTCGACGTCAACACGATCCTCCACTATGCCGGCAACGGGAAGTGGAGCTACGAGGAGGACGTGTACAACCCGCGCGAGGCCGAGGAGGTTGTCCGGCGGTGGGTCGCGGCCGGCGGGGTGATCCCGAGCTGATGACCGAGACCACCTCGCTGCAGGTCGAGTTCCTGTTCCGGATGCACCTCGACGTCGGCACGTCGACGATGCTGGCCGGCGCGCCGGGCGGCACCCGGATCGTCGCGCCGGTGGTCGGCGGCACGTTCGAGGGGCCGAAGCTGCGCGGCACGGTCGGCCCCGCGCCCGCCGGGGACTGGGTCACCGTCCGAGCCGACGGCTCGATGGCACTCGACGTCCGGCTGATCCTGACCACCGACGACGGCGCGGCGATCCTCGTCACCTACTCCGGGATCATGCGCAAGGTCGGCGACGCGCTGCAGGCACGGGGCGCCCCGCTGTTCGAGACCGGCGACGAGCGCTACGCCTGGCTCAACGGCGTGCTGGGCGTCGGCATCGGCACCGCAGGGGCCGACGGCGTCGACTACGACGTCTACGCCCTGCCCTGACGGGTTACCTGGCCCGCGTGGCGGGGGGGGGGGGGGGGGGGGGGCCCCCCCCCCCCCCCCCCCCCGCGGCGGGGGGGGGCCCCCCCCGCGGGGGCCCCCCCCC
>JADGHD010000274.1 GCA_019689615.1 Frankia sp.
CTCCGTCTCGTGGGCTCGGATATTTGTATAAGAGACAGGACCCGCCCCGACCTGTTCGGCACCGGCGGCGGGGCGCCCCCGCCCGGCGCGCGGCGGCCGCTCGGAGCCGGCCGCGGCCCGCTGGCCCGGGTCCCGATGCGGGCCCGGGTGGCGCTCGCCGCGGCCACCGTGGCCCTGCTCGCCGGTGGCGTCCTGGCCGCCGTGCTGGTCAACCAGGGTGACGGCGGCGCTGACCCCGGACAGGGCCGCGAGGTCAGCCGGACCAGCAGCCTCAGCCCCAGCGTCACGCCCACCGCCGACGCGACCACCGAACCGACGACACCGGGAACGGACGCGGCCAGCCAGACCCCGGCCCAGCAGCCGCAGTCGTCGCCCGCCGCAGCGTCACCGCCCGCGCGGACCGGCGGCCCGAGGACACCCGCCGGCGGCGGCACGACCGCCGGCGGCGGTACCACGGACGGCGGTACCACGGACGGCGGCACAACTGACGGCGGTACCACCGACGGCGGGACGACTGACGGCGGCACGACCGATGGCGGTACCACCGACGGCGGGACGACCGACGGCGGGACGACTGACGGCGGTACCACCGACGGCGGTTCCACGGACGGTGGGACGACTGACGGCGGTACGACCGGCGGCGGTACCACCGGCGGCACGACTGACGGTGGGACGACCGATGGCGGTAGCACCGACGGCGGTACCACCGGCGGCGGCACGACCGACGGCGGGACGACCGACGGTGGCTCGCCGCAGGGCGGCACGGACCCGGGCGACGGCGGCGGGACGAACCCACAGACGCAGCCATGACGGCGGCCGGGCCGGGGCAGTGACCAGGCCGGCTGCCGGGCGGACGGGACGAATGACATAGCCCGGCCGGGACAGACGCTGGCCCCGGATCGCGCCATTCGCGGCTTACGGCCGCCGGTGGCCCCGGGTACCGTTGGGCACCGCCTGGTCCACCGCGACGTCGGGAGGTGACTCGGCTGGTGCTGCCCGACCGCCCGCCGGTCCCGCGGACCGAGCAGGAGTGGGCGCGGGTACGCCGGGCCAAGCTGCAGGTGCTGGCCCGCGACCCGATGGAGGTCCACCCGGCGGACTTCCCGCAGGTCCGCCCCGAGGTGCTCGCGTCATGGCGGCGGTCGATGCTGGCCGGCGTCGACCCCGAGGCGACCGGCTACAAGGTCGAGCGCGAGGTCCGCCCGCACAGCCGCCTGGCCGCCGCCGCCAGCCCGATCATGGAGCGGCTGGGCGACCAGATCGGCGAGCTCAACGCCTGGGCCTTTCTCACCGACGCCGACTGCCGGCTGCTGCTCGCCGTGATCGGCGACTTCCCGCAGGCCCGCCGGATCCGCCGGCAGAACATCGAGCCGGGCACCACGTTCGCCGAGGACGTGATGGGCACCAACGGCCTCGGCTGCGCCCGTGAGACCGGCCGCGCGTTCGTCATCTCCGGCGCCGAGCACTTCCGCACCGACACCGAACTCATCACCACCACAGGCGTGCTCATCCGCGACCCGTTCACCCGCCGCCAGGTGGGCACGCTCGGCGCCCACTGCCTGCGCGGCGACGGCACCGCCGCGATGCTCCCCCTGGTCGTCGAACTCGGCCGCGCGATCGAGGCGGAACTCGCGGCCAGCCGCACCGATGGCGAACGCGTGCTCTTCGACGCCTTCCGCGCCGCCGAACGCCGCTACCGCGGCACCGTCATGGCGATCAGCCGCCGCCTGTGCGTGGTCAGCACCCGCGCCCGCGCCCTGGTCCGCGAGGCCGACGAGGAGCCGCTGCGCCGCCTGGCCGCCGAGTCCGGCACCCGCCGCCGCACGGTCCGCCGCCGCCTGAGCTCAGGCGTGACCGTGGCGATCCAGGTCGTCCCGGTCGAGGCACCACGGGGCGACTACGCCGCGATCCTTGTCCTGTCCCCGGTCGCCGGCCAGGCGTCCCCCACACCAGCAGAGCCGGGGGAGGCCGAGGCGGCCAGCAGCGCGCCGGGGAAGGGGCGCCCTCCAGCCGGTGGGCTCGACGAGCTCCGCGCGGCCGAGCGCGGCGTGCTGCTGCGGGCCCTGCGCGAGTGCGGCGGCGACCGCAACGCCATGGCCGCCCGGCTGGGCGTCTCCCGCGCCACCGTCTACCGCAAGCTCAAGCGCCACGACCTGCGCTGACTGCGCCCTCACGATGGCAGCGGCAGGCCGGCTGCGATCTGTTGGTAGCGCTGGGCGATCTGGTCGGCGAATTCCGGGTGGGTGATGAGGTAGAGCTGGTCGGCGCGGATCGCGTCCAGGACCATCGCGCCGACCTCGTCCGGGTCCAGCCAGCGGAAGTCGCGGCCGCTTTCGGCCAGGTCCACCTGGTAGAGGCCGGACTCTCCGGTGGCCTGCCCGTTGGCCGCCGGGCGTCGGGTGCGCAGGCTGTCGCGGATGTTGGTGCGGACGGTGCCGGGGATCAGGGCCGTCACGCCGACGCGGGAGCCGGCGGCGCGTAGCTCGGCGGCGAGCACCTCGGAGATCCCCAGCAGCGCGGCCTTGCTGGCCACGTACGCCGCGGTGTGCGGTGGGGTGACCATGACCGACAGCGAGGACGTGTTGACCACGTGGCCCCAGTCGGGGTTGCGTTCCAGGACCGGCAGGAAGGCGTGCAGGCCGTGGATCGCGCCGTAGAGGTTCACGTCCAGTACCCAGCGCCAGTCGGCCAGCGACATCGCGGACACCGCGCCGAACGGGCCGACGCCGGCGTTGTTGCACAGCACGTGGACCTCGCCGTACTCGGCGACGGCGCGTTCGGCGAGCGCGGCGACGCTGTCGGGGTCGGTGACGTCTGTGGGCACGCCGAGCACGCAGAGTTCCGCGGCGGTGGCCGCCAGCGCCGCCTCGTCCAGGTCGGCGATCACCACATGGCAGCCGGCGGCCAGGAACGCGCGGGCCATGCCCTTGCCGATGCCGGAGGCGCCCCCGGTCACCACGGCGGTGGTGCCGGGGAAGCTCACGGTGCGGGACATCCTGGCGCCCCGGGGTCAGGCCTGGCTGGCGGCGGGGGAGCGGAGCATGCCGCGGGCCTTGGGCAGGACCTCGCGGGCGAACAGCTCCAGGCTTTCCCGGGCCAGCTCGTGCGGCATCCCGCCGAACGACGGCGCGAGCGTCAGCGTGAAGTCGCCGATCACGTCGCGGATGGCCTCGATCTGGCCGAGGATGCGCTCCGGGTTGCCCCACAGCGCGGTGGCCGCGTAGTCGTTCGCGGCCTTCTCCAGGCCGATCTCCCGCCAGTACTCGGCGCGCGGGGCGTAGCCCTCGTAGCCCTTTGTCGTGGCGAAATGCGTGCCGGCGAACTCGTAGTGCTCGACGTTGGCCAGGAAGAAGCGGTTGACGTACTGGAAGTGGCGCTCGCGGGCGAGCTCGTCGTCGGTGTGGCAGTACATGTTGACGTTCAGCGCGATGGGCGGCGGGGTGGTGCCGTGCTCGGCCTGGTAGAGCTCGCGGTAGCGGGTGAACGTCTCCATCATGTCCGGCACCGGGCGGACCAGGAACTGCATCATCGCCGCCCGCACCCGCACGCACGAGACGATGGAGTCGGGGGAGCCGGCGACGACGAACCGGCGGTCGCGGAACGAACGCGTCGGCCGCGGCCGCAGTTCGGCGCGCGGCTGCGGGTAGAACGGGCCGTCGCCCTCGATGAACCCGGTCTCGACCGCCTCGAAGATCATCGGGGCTGCCTCGTCGAACCGCTCCCTGGTCTCGTCGAGCGGGATCCGGAACGGCACGTACTCCCGGCGCGACAGGCCGCGGCCCAGCCCGAGCAGCAGCCGGCCGCCGGAGACCGCGTCGACCATCAGCGCCTTCTCGGCGACCCGTAACGGGCTGTTCCACGGCACGATGACCGCCGCCGTGCCGAGCCTGATGTTCGTCGTCCTGGCCGCGAGGTGGGCGAGCAGGAGCAGGTTGTCCGGGCACAGCGAATAGTCGTGGAAATGGTGCTCGACCAGCCAGACGCTGTGGAAGCCGAGCTGGTCGGCCAGCACGGCGAGGTCGAGCTCCCGGCGGTAGAGCTCCTCGTCGGGCAGGCCGGGCTCGAGGGAGGCGAATCCCAGGTTGATGCCGATGTCGAGCATTGCTGCGCTCTCCTCGTCGAAACGGCCGCGGGGCGGTCAGTGGGCGCTCGCGGCTGGCGGGTCCGGGGGAATGACGGGCAGCACGATGGCGCTCGGCCACGCGCCCCCGCAGAACACCGTCTGGGTGGCCGGCTCGAGGTCGTCCTCGGTGACCTCGCCGGCCGGTTTCCCGCTTCCGCCGTTGCGGTCGTACTGCGGGAAGTTGGAACTCGCGATGTCGACCCGCAGCCGGTGGCCGGCCAGGAACACCTGGCTGGTGGCACCCAGGTCGATCGGGTACTCGGTGACCTCGCCGGGGGTGACCGGGCGGGGGTCGTCCATTCCGGCGCGGTAGCGGGCGCGCACGATCCCGTCGGCGACCCACATCGCCCGACCGTCCGGGTGGACGTCGATGAGCTTCGCGGTGAAGTCGGTGTCGGTCGCCGAGGTGGCGGCGAACAGCCGCACCAGCAGCGGGCCGGTGACCTCCAGGTCCTCGCCGAGGACGTCGCTGGTGAACCGCAGGATGTCGGCCCTGGCGTCGAGCTTGCGCTGGTCGCGCGAGCCGGGCTGGTAGTCGAGGCTGCCGTCGGGGCTGCCGGCCATCAGGATCGCGCCGCCGACGGTCGGCACCGGGTCGCGCGGGTCATGGCGGTAGCCGCGGCTGCCGGTGGCCGGGTCGGCGTCGCCGGCCGGCGGGGTGGGGCGCAGGCCGCCGTCCGCGCACAGGTACCACGTCTGCCAGTCGGTGCGGGCGAGCGGCCACTCCTGCTCGGCCCGCCACCGGTTGGCGCCCATCACGTAGATCTGCACCGGCGGCAGCGAGCTCGGCGCGCCGTCCACGCTCTCCCGCAGGAAGCGCAGCTGCTGCTCCTCCAGCCGGATCATCGCCGCGCCGCCGCCGGGGTAGAACAGCTCGCCCACGGCGCCGGTCTGGTCGATGTGCGACCACGGCCCGACGATCAGGTGCTGGCGGGCGGTCCCGCCCGGCTCGCCGCGGCCGGCGGTGACGAAGTTGTCCAGCGTGCCGCGCAGGAAGAGGTCGAACCAGCCGCCGATGTGCAGGCCGGGCACCCTGATCCGGGCGCGGCGCGGCGCGTAGCTGATCTGCTGCCAGTAGCCGGGCCGGGTCTCGTTCTCCAGCCAGGTCCGCCAGCTCGGCAGCAGCGCGCTGATCCCGGGGCGGTCGGCCAGTGGCAGCGCCCGGTAGGCGGCCTCGGTGTCGGCGGCCAGCGCGCCCAGGGCGGCGGCGGCCGGGCGCGGGTCATCGCCGCGGGCGGCCGCCCGGGCGAGCATCTGCGCGCCGGTGAGCAGGTGCCAGGCCAGCGCCTGGCCGAGCTGGAACGCGCCCTGGCGGAAGACCAGCGTGTCGCGGTAGTCGCTTGGGGTGACCGACGGGGCGATCGCGGCCAGGCCGGGCGGGTCGTCGCCGGCGACGGCGAGCTGGGTCATCCCGAGGTAGCTCGGCCCGAGCATGGCCACCCGGCCGTCGCACCACGGCTGCTTGACCACCCACTCCAGGGTGTCGCGCCCGTCGGCCGCCTCGTTCTCGAAGGTCCGCAGCTCGCCGTCCGAGCCGCCGGACCCCCGGCACTGCGCCACCAGCACCGCGAACCCGGCGTCCAGCGCCGGCAGCACCGGCAACGACCGCGCCAGCGGCTCGGCGTACGGGGTGCGCGTCAGCAGCACCGGCCGCGCCTCGCCGGCCACGCAGTACAGCACGCCGGCAAGGCTCAGCCCGTCCCGTAACGGGATCCGCACCCGGCGGATCAGCTGGCTGCCCGGCTCCGCGTCGATCAGGCTCATCGTCACTCCCGGCGTCCGCCCTCATCGATCACCAGCGGCGACACCGGTACGGTAGGCACGCTTTCGCCTTCGTTCCGTCGCACTTCTGCGACGCCTCCCGGCCGGCGGCAACGAGCCGGCAACCGGCCGGCAACCCGTGGCATGGCCCTGCGGCGCGGCCGCGATGCCTGACGGGCGATGCGGCACAGGTCAGCGCCCGCCAGACGCCTCCGGGCCGGCAACGAGGCGGCAGCCGGCCGGCAACGCCCGGCACCCGGCGGCTGGACGGCGCGGGGACGACCGCCTGGTCAGCGGCCGGCGGACGCGGGGGCCGGGGCCGGGGCCGGCCCTGGGCCAGCACGGGTGAGGCGGGCGTCCAGCGACCAGGGGCCGGCGCCGACGATCAGGAGGAAGAGGCTGCCGCACAGCTGGGCGAGGTCGGTGCGGGCGGCGTGGATGAAGTCCCACCAGCCCGACTCGCCCGGGGACAGCGGGCCGTCACCCCACAGGATCGGCAGCTTGGTGATCAGCAGCGCGCCAACCATGTTCACCACCATCGGCACGGCGGCGAGCCGGGTCGCGAGCCCCGCCAGGATCAGCGCGCCACAGGCGATCTCGAACACGCCGTCCAGGGGAGCGAAGAACCCGGGTGCGGGGATGCCGGCCCGCTCGAACCGGCCAGTGCCGAGCTGGTCCGGGAACAGGAACTTCTGGATGCCCTCGAACAGGAACACCACGCCGACATACAGGCGGATCAGCACCACCGACGCCGGCGCCCGGGTGGCGGCCAGCCGCCGGGCCCAGCCCGCCCCGGACGGCCTGGTCACCGGGTGGCCGCGCCACCGCGGCTGGCCGGACGGGCCGGCCACGGCGTCATCGCCCAGCCCCATCCC
>JADGHD010000275.1 GCA_019689615.1 Frankia sp.
CGGCCGTCGGCGTGGGCGCGCCTGCTCGGCCCTGGGGCGCCCCGCTCTTCACGTCGAGCTGCCTGGCCAGCTTGGCCAGCACGGACGTCGGCTTCGCCGGCTCGGTCGCCGAGGCGCGGGCGGGCTGGGCGTTGGTGGTGCTGTCCTGGTCCTGCTCGAAGTTCGGCAGGACCGAGACCGCGCACGGGCTCACGAACGAGGCCGCGACCGCGTCCAGCAGCAGGCGGCCGTGCAGGCCGGCGACGAGCAGGCGCAGCACGTCCGGCGGGAGCGGCCCGATGGTCGTCGCGCGGAACGCCCTGCCGTCCGGGAAGCGCAGGTCGACGGCGAGCCGGGTGCTCTGGTCGATGAGCTCCACGGTCGCCGACGGGTCGACGGCCGGCGCGAGCCTGGCCAGGTTGGCGTGGCCGAGCCCGCCCGTGTCGTAGACGTGGACCGCCGGGAGGTCTGTGATCACCAGCCGCCGGTTGCCCATCACGGAGAACCCGCCGTTCTGGCCCTCCGTGACCGGGCACCACGCGCTGTCGAAGATCACCCGGCCGTGGATCTGCTCCCACAGCGCCGGGCTGATCGTCGGGGCCCCGCTGTTACCGCCTGGCCCGGGCGCGGCTGGCGTGCTCGGCGCCGGCGGGCCGCCGGCTGCCTGGCCAGCGGGTGCCGCGGCGGCCGGCGCGCCGCCCGGGTGGAACGCGCCGGCCCAGGGCCCGGTGTGGTCCCGGTACTGGTGCGGACCGCCAGCGCTGCTCGGATCGATGCTCACTGATTCGCCACCCTGCCCGTTCCCTGCCCCGTCCCTGATCTGACGGACGACTCGGCGGTCCGTTCCCCGGCCTGCGGACGCTGGCCGCCGGCCGGGCCCGTTGACCCGCGCCCAGGCCCAGGACCGGCACAGCCGCGACCGTTACCGGCCCGGCCGCGTCGCCTCCCCCCGCCTGGCCCGCGTCGTTGGCCACCGGCCCGTCGCTCGGTAATGCTGGACGGGTCCCGCCGCGGGGCGCGGGCCGGCCGGCCATGAGGTTGGGCGGCGGCACGGGCCTGCCTCGGAGGGACCGAACCTACTCGCCCCGGTACTCCCGGTGGGCCGCGCGTCGCCGCGCGGACACCCGGGGCAGGCGCCCGAGTATCCCGCAGGTGCCAATGCTGAAGGTATTGTCAACAATCATTGTCAAGTTGCTGGAATCGTGCTGACAGCTCACGCGGGCAATGACGGGGCGTCAGGGAGGTGCGGGGTCGTGACCACGCTGTCGAGGGCCGGTGCCGCCGGCGCGCGGCTCGCCGCGGAGGCGCTGCGCAGCTCGCTCGCCCGCGGGGACCTGGCTCCTGGCCAGCGCCTGGTCGAGGGTGACCTGGCCGAGCAGTACGGCATCACCCGGACCAGCGTGCGCGCCGCCCTGATCGATCTGGCCGCCGAAGGGCTGGTCGAGCGGATCCCGAACCGGGGCGCCCGGGTGCGGGTGATCACCGTCGACGAGGCCGTCGCCATCACCGAGTGCCGGATGGTGCTGGAAGGCCTGTGCGCGGCCCGCGCGGCCCGGCTGGCCACCGACCAGCAGATCGCCTCGCTGCGGGAGCTCGACGAGCAGCTCCGCGAGGCGGTCGCGGCCGGCGAGCCGCTGCGCTACTCCGAGCTCAACCGGACGCTGCACCGGCGGGTGGTGGAGATCGCCGCCCAGCCGGTCGCCGACGAGGTGCTCGACCGGCTCAACGCGCAGCTGGTGCGTTACCAGTTCCGGCTCTCGCTGCGGCCGGGGCGCCCGAAGGAGTCGCTGGGTGAGCACCTGGCGATCATCGACGCGATCGCGCGCCGGGACGAGGCCGCGGCCGAGGCGGCTGCCCGCGCCCACCTCGCCAGCGTGATCGAGGCGTTGCGGCAGGCCGGCTCGGACTGACCGCCGCGCCGCTGGCGGCTGGTACGGGCTCGGTCCCGCTCAGGCTGGCTGCCCGGTGGCGCTGGCCGCCGCGCTGCCGGCCGGGGCGTCCGCACCGGTCACCGTCGCCGCGTCTGGCTGGCGGCCGCGGGGAGTGGCCGGGGGAGCCGGCGGCTCGGCGGCGCTGGCCAGGTCGGCGAGCAGCCCGCGGGCCGCGTCGGCGACCAGCGGCGGCACGCCCAGCTCGCGTAGCTGCTCGGCGGCCGCCGCCATCTCCTCCGCCCGGCGGCGGGCGTGCCGGTGGCTGCCGTCGACCAGCCGGTCGAGGGTCTGCCGGTTGAACCGGGTCAGCTCGTCGGCGATCATCTCGCGCAGCCAGTCCTCGCAGCCGGCGGCCCTGGCCGCCGCCAGCGCCTCGACCACGGCCGCCGCCGTCCCCTTGTAGAAGACGCTGCGCAGCAGCTTGCGCGAGATCGCGACGCCCGCGGGGCCGGCCATCACCTCCACCCGCGCGCCGAGCGCCCCCAGCACCTGCGCGTACCTGGCGGTGGCCGCCTCCTCGCCGGAGACCACCATCGGCGTCCGCAGCCCGTTGCCCGGCACGGTCGCCATCAGCGCGACATCGACGACGACCGCGCCGCACTCGGCCGCGATCGCGGCAAGGCGCCGCTTGAGCCCGGGAGAGCCGGTGTTGAGGTCGGCCCAGATCGTTCCCGCGCGCAGGGCCGGCAGGGCGTTGCGCAGCGCGTCCTGGGCGTCCAGGGCGCTGTTCACGCTGAGCACGATGTCGGCGTCCCGCACGGCGTCCGCCTCGTCGGCCCGGCCGAGCACACCATCCGGCGCGGCCACTCGCGGGTCGTAGCCGCGCACGTCCGCCCCGGCCGCGACCAGGTCCCGGGAGATCAGCCCGCCGGCCTCCCCGAGACCAAGCACCGCGATCGGCACGCGCGGGGCCAGCGGGCCTTCGCTCTCCAACCGGCTCTCGGCCACCAACGACCTCCTTCGTGCATCCGCCGGGATCGCTCCGCCCGGCAGCGAACGCGGTCCACCCGTTCCCGATCGTGGCCCAGCGCGCGGCGGCCTGGGCGGCCTCTTCCGCCCGTCGGTGGGCTTTGGCTGCTCTTGAGAAAAGAAGAGCAGGGAATCGCGCGGGTGACGCCCGTCCGGCGAACGGATGAAGTCACTGGACGTCCCACGCGAACCGTTCTATAAGCCGAATTGTGACCCTCTCGCGGGCAGGTGCGCCCGGCTCCGCGCCCCGCCGTCCCCTCGCCGCCGCGGCGGCGAGCCTCGGCCGCTGGCCGGCGCGATGATCTGCCCGCACTGCTCCGCCAGCCTGCTGCACCGGGAGCGGTACCGAAACACGTGCTCGAAGTGCCGCAAGCCGTTCGTGTTTGAACCACGGGACACGCCGATGCGGCTGCACGACCTGAGGGTGCAGCGGTTCGCTGACCGGATCAGCGACGGCGGCCGGATCGCCTACACCGACACCCAGCTCTGGTACGCGGTGTCGCGCAAGTACCTGCGGGAGCACGCCACCATCCCGGCGCCGGGATGCCTCGTCGCGCTGTTGCTGGCCGTGCTCGGGGTGGTTGCGCTGATAGTCGTGGCGGTGACGTCACCGCGCTCGGCCATCGTGTTCGTCGTCGTCGCGGCCGTCCTTGGGCCGCTGACCTACTGGCGGCTGGTCAGGCGGAAGGGGCGGCCGCCGGTCTCGCGGCTCCGGTTCCATGTGGCGATGTTCCGCTGGCAGCAGGTTTACGGGCGGCTGCCGGTCGGGATGCTGGCGCTCGGCGCCAGCCCCCAGCTGGCGGAGCCGGAGCAGGACCCGGCGACGCCGTTGTTGGTCTGTGCCGACGCCGACGTGGCGGCCTGCCTGGCGGCCAACGGGGTTCCGCCGCGCTTTGGCCTGCGCCTGGTCACCCATCCCGCGCGGGTGGCGTCCTGGCCGTTGGCCGCCCCGGTGTTCGTGCTGCGGGACGCGAGCATCGCCGGTGAGCAGCTCGTGCTGGCCGTGCGCCAGCGGGCCGGCGGGCGGCCGGTTGTCGACCTCGGGCTGTCCGTGACCACGGCACGCCAGAATTCGACCCTGGTGCGGCTGTGCCTGCCGAGGGCGGTCGACCGCGCCGCGCTGGCCGACCTGCGCGCCACCCCCACCGTCTCCTTGACCGAGGCCGACTTCGACTGGCTGGCCGACGGCTGGTGGGCCCCCATCGCCGCGATCCCGCCCGACCGGCTGATCGCCACCGTTGCCGCCAGCACCGACAGGTTGGCTGCGGCCGGCGACCCCGAACGCGCCGCCGCGCGTCGGGTCGGCTTCCTCAGCTGGCCGGCCGGATGAGCGGCGAGGCGACCGGGCGGCGGGAGCGGCGCCCCGCGGAGCTGATGGCGGCCAGCACCCCACCACCCGGCCCGGGTTGGGCGCAACGGGCCAGGCCAAGCGCCGAATGGCCGGTGGATGTGGCGCTGCGGGTGGCTCTCCGCCGGCTCGCCGACCCGCCAGGCGTGCTGTTCACCGAGCGCCAGCTCTACTACGAGGTCTGCCGCGTGCTGAGCCCGGCTGACCGGCTGCCGCGCCGCATCGCGTTCACTTCCCGGCCACTGCTGGGCTACCCCCGCTTCCTCGCCGCATTACGTCGGCATGGGACCGTGCCCGGCATGTTGCCCGCGGCCACAGCCGCCGCCGGGGCCGACCTCGGAACCGGGTCAGCCAGTGGGGCCGCGGCCGATGTCGGCGGGGCGGCCGAGCCAGCGGCCGCGACCAGGACGACGGGTGCGGCCACGGCAGTCACAGGCGGAGCCGTCAGCGCGACAGCTGACGCCGGCGTTGGTGCTGGCCTCGCGCCGACCGGCCGTGGCTGGCTCGCCGACGAGGGCGACGTGCTCGACTACGGCCTGCCGCGGCTGCTGGTCTGCCAGGACCGGGCGACCGCGCGGATGCTGGTCGCCAACGACGTGCCGCTGGAGGTGGCCTGCCCGGTGCTCGCGGCTGCCGACCTGCCGCCAGACCCGCGCCTGGTCGACGCGCTCGCGCGCTTCCCGGGGTCAGCCGTCCACGTGCTGCACGACGCGAGTGCCGCCGGGCTGGCGTTCGCCGCCGGGCTGGGCGCCCGCCTGGGCCTGCCGGCGTCGGTCCCGGTGGTGTGTCTCGGCCTGCTCCCACGGCACGCGGCCGACCTGCGCCTGGCGGCCAGCCGGGACGCCGCGCCGACGGCCGCGGCGGACGGATGGCCGGCGTTGACCAGACGCGAGGAGCGCTGGCTGCTGGCGGGGATGCGGGCCGAGCTGGCCGCTGTCCCGCCGGCCCGGCTGCTGCGGGCGGTCCACCGCCTGGCCGAGCAACGGCCGAGGACCCGGCAGCGCGGCGGTGGCCTGGCCGCTGCCCGTTCCGCCGGCTTCCTGACCTGGCCCGCGCCATGACGCGGGCATCGGCGCCAGTGCCGTCGCCACCCTCCCGGCCGCTGCGGGGCGAGCAGCGGGCCGCGGGAGGCGCGGGCGCTGGCCTGATCGCGATCACTCGTCTGGTCGACCCGGTCGGTGGGCCGGCCCGACGCCGACGAAACGAGCGTCCGTCATGAGCAGCTATCAGACCATCGAGTTCACTGACGAGCTGCTGGCCGACGGGACGGTCTACCGCCGCTACCGCGACGGCCGGCAGGAGTGGCGCCGCCGGGCCGGGCCGTACCTGGTCGAGTGGCGGGACGAGCACGGGCTGACCGGAACCGACGAGCAGATCGGCGCCGCGATAATCAAACGGGTGTACGCCGGCGGGAAGGTGCGCTACGGCCGCGACCTGGGCTACGGCCGCACAGTCTGGCGCCAGCACCCCGCTGACCCCACCGACCCGCCGCAGGCGGCCCGGCCGGTGCTCTTCCTCACCGTGAACAGATCGGCCTTCGGTGGCCGGGTTGGCGCGCTGTTGGCCGAGATCGGCGCCAGAGCGCTGCCCGGCCTGCTCATCGCGCCACCGTTGATCATGACCGCTGTCGAGGAGGCGCGGCTGCGTAGGGCGCTCGAAGAGCGGCTCAGCCGGGGCGACGGGGGTGGGGGCGGTGATTCCATCTACGCCTGGGAAGACGACTCCCCCGATCTCGCTGACGACTTCGGCTGACCGTCGGTGACCAGCACTGCCGCGAGGAGGCCTGATGCCACGGTTCTGCGCGGCGCTGGCGAGGTCGGCGCCCGACGCCTGGCACGCCCTGGCCGAAGCGGGCGCGGTGCCGGCGGACCTCGCGCTCGCCGCTGGAGCGCCCGTCTCCTGGGGCGACGGCCGGCTCCGCCCGCCGTCAGCCCGTTGGCCGGCGGGGGCGGGCCACGAGCCGATGGTGGCGGGCACGGACCGTGCGGTCGGTGCAGGCCCTGGGGCTGCGGTTGGCGTTGCTGGTACCCGTGGCGACGTCCAGAGCGGGGTTGGCGTGGCACTGGGCCTGCTGCCGGCGGAGCCGGGGCACGCGGGCGGGCCGTGGGTCGTCGGGCGGCTGGCCGCCGTTGGCGAGGTCACCCTGCACAACCGGGCCGAGCTGCTCGCTCGGCTGGCGTCGGCCGGCGTGGCCGTCGGGCCGGGCGTCGCGGACGGGGAGCTGCTGCTGCACTGCTATGCCCAGTTCGGTGCGGCCGGGATCGCCGCGGCGGAGGGCATGTTCGCGCTGGCCATCGCCGACGGGGCCGAGCTGGTGCTGGTCCGCGACCACGTCGGCGCGCGGACGCTGTTCCACGCCCACGCCGACGGCTGCTGGTTGGCGGCCAGCTCGCTGCGGGCGCTGCGGCGCTGGCCGGCGCTGCGCGCCGAGCTGGACCTGGCGGCGGTGCGGTCGTTCCTGACGTTCGCCTACCTGCCGGGCGAGCAGACGCTGCTGCGCGGGGTCCGCGAGCTGCTGCCGGGCGG
>JADGHD010000276.1 GCA_019689615.1 Frankia sp.
TTGTTTATAAGAGACAGGGTTTCCCGGACGCGCACCGGCCTGCCGCGACGGCGGGCCGCGTTCTGGCGGACGCGGCCCGCCGTCGCTGTTTCGCGGCTCTCTGCCGGCGGATTCGGCCCCGTGAGGGCCGGCCCAGGCAAGGAGTCAGAAGAGGGTGGGCAGCGCCGGTTCCAGGCCGCGCAGGGCGTCGTAGTCGACGGTGACGCAGGACAGGCCGCGGTCCTTGGCCAGCGTCTTCGCCTGCTGGGTGATGGACTGGGCGACGAGGATGCCGTGCACCGGCTGGGGCAGGCCCGGGTCCTCCGCCATCCGGGCGACGTAGCGGGTGAGCTGCTCGACCCCGTCGATCTCGCCGCGCCGCTTCACCTCCACCGCGACCGACGACCCGTCCCCGGCCCGGCAGAGCAGGTCCACCGGGCCGATCCCGGTCTCGTACTCCCGGCGGACCAGCGTCAGGTCGGGCCGGATCGCGTCCGGCCGGTCGGCGAGCAGCGCCTGCAGGTGCGCCTCCACGCCGTCCTTGCGCAGCCCCGGGTCGACGCCGAGCTCGTGGGTGGAGTCGTGCAGCACCTCGTCGATGGTGATGACGAGCTGCTCGTCGCCCTTGTGGTTGGTGACCCGCCAGACTCCCTCGGCCTCGGTGAGCGTGCAGGGCGGGCTCATCCAGTTCAGGGGCTTGTAGGCGCGTCCATCCGAGTGAATCGACACCGAGCCGTCCGCCTTGACCAGCAGCAGCCGAACAGCGGGCGGCAGATGGGCATTGAGCCGGCCAACGTAGTCAACACTGCACCTGGCGATCACAAGCCGCATTCGGCCACGCTATCGCGCGAACAGGCCACCACCTGACTCAGCCGGCGCGTCCCGGCTGCCTGTCCGGCCCATTCCGGCGAGCTGCCGGACACGGCGGTGGGCTCGGTCAGGCCCGGGCGTGGATCGGGCGAGCTGGCGGACACGGCGGTGCACCCGGTCAGGCCCGGGCGTGGGCCCGCTTCCGCTCCGCGGCGACGAGCTCGTCGAGCAGGGCCCGGCGGCCGGCGTACCGGACCAGGAGCCGGTCGGCCTGCTCGGCCGGCAGCCGGGCGAGCCGGGCCGGGTCGGCGTTGTCGGCGATGTCCGCCCGCTTCACCACCACCGCGACGGGATTGGCGGCCACCCGGGCCAGATAGTCGGCGACCTGCTCACCCTCCCGCTTGGTGAGCGCGTCCACGGCGGCCACAACCGCCGGCGGGAACCCGCGCTCGGCCAGCTCGGCGAGGGTGACCGGGGTGTCCTCGACGACGTCGTGCAGCAGCCCGGCCATCTCCGCGGACGCCGGGTCCACCCCGGCCGCGGCCGCCTGCCGCGCCGCCGCGGCGGCCACCCGCAACGGGTGGCCGATGTAGTCATCTCCGGCCTTGTCCACCTGGCCGGCGTGCGCCCGCGTCGCCAGCGCGACCGCCTCGTCAATGCCCGCCTCGGGACGCCTCACAGGCGTAACGGTAGTGCCGGACCGGGGCGGTGTCGGGCCCGCTGGCGTCGCCTGGGCAGGCGGCCGCGGCCCGGTCAGGCCCCCTCGGGGGCCACCGTGCCGCCCGGCCGCCACTTCACGTCGCCGTCCGGGTTGGCCACCCGGGCGAGGATGAACAGCAGGTCGGACAGCCGGTTCAGGTAGCGCGCCGTCAGCGGGTTCGTCCGGTCGGCGGCCACGGCCAGCAGCGCCCAGGTGCTGCGTTCCGCGCGGCGGGCCACGGTGCGTGCCGTGTGCAGCAGCGCGGCCCCCGGTGTGCCGCCGGGGAGGATGAACGAGTCCAGCTTCGGCAGCGACTCGTTGAAGCGGTCGCAGGCCGCCTCCAGCCGGTCGATGTAGGCCTGGGTCACCCGTAGCGGGGGGTACTTCGGGTTGGGCGCGACCGGGACCGACAGGTCCGCGCCCACGTCGAACAGGTCGTTCTGCACCTGGCGAAGCACCTCGACCACCTCGGCCGGCAGCCCGCCGAGCGCCAGCGCCACGCCGATGGCGGCGTTCGTCTCGTCGGTGTCGGCGTACGCGGCCAGCCGCGGGTCGGTCTTGTGCGTGCGCGACATGTCGCCGAGCGCGGTCGTCCCGTCGTCGCCGGTCCGCGTGTAAATCCGGGTGAGATGCACAGCCACCCGCTCACCCTACGATTCGGGTGGCTTGGCGCGCCCCGACGCGGGGAACGTGCCGGCGGTGCCGAAGTCGACGGGGGATGAGCCCCTAACGGGTGGTCGAGCGCCGAATTCGACCCGGTGGGGGGTGGGCCGGCAGTGCAGGGCCTAGCATCGCATCACGTGGAGCGCTTCGTCGTGAAAGGCGGGTCCCGGCTGACCGGCGAGGTCGAGATCCCCGGGGCGAAGAACTCGGTGCTCAAGCTCATGGCGGCCAGCCTGCTCGCGCCCGGCCGCACCACGTTGTCCGCGGTACCGGACATCCTCGACGTCGGCGTCATGGCGAACGTGCTGACCGCGCTCGGCGCCAGCGTGCGCTGGGACGTCGCCGGCGGCACGCTGACCATCGACGCCCCGGAGGTGCCGGGGGCGGCCGCCGATCCGGGGCTGGTCCGCAGGATCCGAGCCTCGGTCGCGATCCTCGGGCCACTGGTGGCGCGGCGCGGCGAGGCCAGGGTCGCGCTGCCCGGCGGGGACGCCATCGGCTCGCGCGCCCTCGACCTGCACATCGCCGGCCTTCGCCGGCTCGGCGCGGTCATCGACGTCGAGGACGGCGCGCTGGTCGCCAGGACCTCCGGCCGGCTGCAGGGCGCGTCCATCTGGCTGGACTTCCCCAGCGTCGGCGCGACCGAGAACCTGCTGATGGCGGGGGTGCTGGCGAAGGGCACCACGGTGATCGACAACGCGGCCCGCGAGCCCGAGATCGCCGACCTGTGCCACCTGCTGATCGAGATGGGCGCCCGGATCGACGGCGTCGGCGGGTCGACCCTCGTCATCGAGGGCGTCGACGAGCTGCGCCCGGTCTCCCACCGCACGGTGCCGGACCGGATCGTCGCCGGCACGTACGCCATCGGCACCGTGATGACCCAGGGTGACGTGCTGCTGCGCGGGGCGCGCGCCGAGCACCTGGGCATCGTGCTGGAGAAGCTGACCGCGGCCGGGGCGACGGTGGACGTCGGGGCCGACGGCTTCCGGGTCAGCGCCGACGACCGGCCCCGCTCCGTCGACGTCGTCACCCTGCCCTATCCCGGCTTCCCGACCGACCTGCTCCCGCAGGTGATCGCGCTGGAGGCGGTGAGCCAGGGCATCTCGCTGATCACCGAGAACGTGTTCGACAGCCGCTTCGTGTTCTGCCGGGAGCTGCTGCGGCTCGGCGCGCAGCTGCGGACCGACGGCCACCACGTCGTGGTCCGGGAGAGCCCGCGGCTGGTGGGCGCGCCGGTGGTGGCCTCGGACGTGCGCGCAGGCGCCGGGCTGGTCCTGGCGGGCCTGGTCGCCGAGGGCACGACCGAGGTCCATGACGTTCATCACATCGACCGTGGTTACGCGGGTTTTGTCGAGAACCTGCGGGCGCTGGGCGCCGACATCCGGCGGGAACGCGGCAGCGCCGCGGCCTGACCGGCGTTCCCTTTGCTCCGCCGCGGCGATCGGTCACGGCATACTGCATCCTTGCGGTAAGCAATCAATATCCTTGCGGCAAGCAATCAATGGCAATGCGGCGAGCGGGTGCGCTGCTCGGTCGGACCGACCGTGATGGAGGCGCGTGCTGGACATGGAGGTACCGGTGCCGGCGGGTCCGCGCTGGCGAGGCTGGATCAGCCGGCCGACGGTCACGGCCTGGGTCGAGGCCCACCGTCGCCCCGTGATCGCCGGCGCGTTCGCGCTGGCCGTGCTGCTCGGGGTCGGCATAGGGCTGGTCACCGCCCCGTCCGCGCCCCCACCGGCCGACGAGCCGCCGCCGGCCGCCGCGCCAGCCCTCTCGCCCCCGCTGCCCTCGCTGCCCTGGGGCTCCGCCCGCACCCCCGGCAAGGCCGAGAACATGAGCGTGCAGGGCGAGCCGCAGCTGCGGTCGGCGCTGCTGTGGGCCGCGGCCGACGCGGCGCTGGCCTCGGCCGGCGAGCAGACGCTCTCGCAGCGGTTCGTCGCCGGCGGCGCGTCGGCGGCCCGTGGCGGGCCCGACGGCTCGTTCACCACGCAGGCGCTCGTCATCCCCGAGGGAAGCCTCTACTACGGCGCCATTCAGGGCGTTGACGCGGACAGCGACCAGTTCTGGGCGGTCGCCCCGGTACAGAGCTCCAGCACCACCGTCGCGGTGCCCACGCTGCACGTCTGGAAGCGCGAGGGCTCGGGCCCCTGGCAGGTGGTGCGGACCGGCCCCGGCGCCTGCGCCGCGTTGCCGCAGGACCTGATCGGCGTGTGGACGGTGCGCCCGCCGGCCTGCGAGTCGACCTCCTGAGGAAGGCGCACGTCGGTTTCCCGGGAAAGGCCGCGAGCCGGCCGCTCGCGGAATCGGTGACAGTTCACAGAACGGGCGCGTGAGCGGGTGCCGCCGGTACGCTGACGCCGTTGCCACGATCTGGGGGCCCACGGCGGCGGCGCGTCGGCGAGCGGCGGGGCATGCCGGGGTCCTCCCTGAGCGCGAGGGGGAAGCGGCCATGGCGAACCCGACGCAGGCCGAGCCGGCCGCGGGCGGCGGCCCGCGCACCAAGGACCGGCCGTGGATCTTCCGGACCTACGCCGGCCACACCAGTCCCGCCGAGAGCAACGCGCTCTACCGGCGTAACCTCGCCAAGGGCCAGACCGGCCTGTCCGTCGCGTTCGACCTGCCGACGCAGACCGGCTACGACCCGGACCACCCGCTCGCCCGGGGCGAGGTCGGCAAGGTCGGGGTCCCGATCGCGCACCTGGGCGACATGCGGGCGCTGTTCGACGGCATCCCGCTCGGCCAGATGAACACGTCGATGACCATCAACGCGACGGCCATGTGGCTGCTCGCGCTCTACCAGGTGGTGGCCGAGGAACAGGGCGTCGACCCGGCCGCGCTGAGCGGGACCACCCAGAACGACATCATCAAGGAGTACCTGTCCCGCGGTACCTACGTCTTCCCGCCCGGGCCGTCGCTGCGGCTGGTCACCGACCTCATCGCGTACACGGTGACCGAGATCCCCCGGTGGAATCCGATCAACGTCTGCAGCTACCACCTGCAGGAGGCCGGCGCCACGCCCGTGCAGGAGCTGGCCTACTCGATGTGCACGGTGATCGCGGTGCTGGACGCGGTGGTGGCCGCCGGCCAGGTGCCCCAGGAGCGGATGGGGGAGGTCTGCGCGCGCATCTCGTTCTTCGTGAACGCCGGGGTGCGGTTCATCGAGGAGATGTGCAAGATGCGCGCCTTCGGCGTGCTGTGGGACGAACTGCTGCGCACCCGCTACGGCGTGGCGGACCCGCGCCACCGCCGGTTCCGCTACGGGGTGCAGGTCAACTCGCTCGGCCTGACCGAGGCGCAGCCGGAGAACAACGTGATCCGGATCGTGCTCGAGGCGCTCGGGGTCACCCTGTCCAGGGACGCCCGCTGCCGGGCGCTGCAGCTGCCGGCCTGGAACGAGGCGCTGGGCCTGCCCCGGCCGTGGGACCAGCAGTGGTCCCTGCGCATCCAGCAGATCCTCGCCCACGAGACCGACCTGCTGGAGTACGAGGACATCTTCACCGGCTCGGTGGTGATCGAGCGGCGGGTCAACGAGCTGGTCGAGGCGGCCCGCGCGGAGATCGACCGGGTGCAGGCGATGGGCGGCGCGGTCGCCGCCGTCGAGTCCGGCTACATGAAGGCCCAGCTGGTCGCCTCGCAGGCGGCCCGGCGCGCCCGGATCGAAAGCGGTGAGGACATCGTCGTCGGGGTGAACCGCTTCACCGAGACCGAGCCGAACCCGCTGCTCGCCGACCTGGACGCGGCGATCCAGACGGTCGACCCGGCCGCCGAGGAGGCCGCCAGAGCGTCGCTGGCCGCCTGGAAGGCCGTCCGCGACCCGGCCGCCGTCGACGAGGCCCTGCTCGCCCTGCGGGAGGCGGCCAAGTCCGACGTCAACCTGATGCCGGCGACGCTGGCCTGCGCCAGGGCCGGGGTCACCACCGGCGAGTGGGCCGGGGTGCTGCGCGAGGTGTTCGGCGAGTACCGGGCGCCCACCGGCGTGTCAGCCGCCGCGGTGGGCGCGGCCGGCGGTGCCGAGCTCGCTGCGGTGCGGGAGCGGGTCAACGCCACCGGCGCCGAGCTTGGCCGGCGGCTGAAGGTGCTGATCGGCAAGCCCGGCCTGGACGGGCACTCCAACGGCGCCGAGCAGATCGCCGTGCGCGCACGCGACGCCGGCTTCGAGGTGGTCTACCAGGGGATCCGGCTCACGCCCGAGCAGATCGTCGCCGCGGCCAGCCAGGAGGACGTGCACCTGGTCGGCCTTTCGATCCTCTCCGGCTCGCACATGGAGCTGGTCCCGCAGGTGCTCGACGGGCTGCGGGCGGCCGGCCTCGGCGACGTGCCGGTCGTCGTGGGCGGCATCATCCCGGAGCGCGACGCCGCGGCGCTGTGCGAGCTCGGCGTCGCCGCCGTGTTCACCCCGCGCGACTACGGCCTGACCGAGATCATGTCCGGCTTCGTCGACCTCATCCGGGCCGCGAACCGGCTCGCGTAGCGCGGGGGCCCGGGGGGGCCGGCGGGGGGCGGGGCCGCGCCCCGGGCGCCGGGGCCCGGGGGGGGGGG